>JASFSK010000020.1:0-18005 GCA_050114455.1 Desulfobacterales bacterium
GATGATCGCCCACATCGACAAAAAACGCAAAGAACTTGGCATCGACAAGGCCCGGGAACGCGTCTTGATGGATATGGCAAGTCGCCAGGCACTTGAAGCCTAGAGGATTAAGATAACGACCAATGACGATTGAAGATTGAAGAATTATGCAAGTCGCTTCGCTCCGACATTTAAATGGAAGTTTTTCAATGGATCCGCCGAAGGCGAACCTTAATTATTCATTGTTCATTCGGAAATATTCAATCAATTAAATCTCCACGAAGGAGGAACATATGTCTAAATTAGTAGCATTTGCCGCCATCCAGGGTGGCTACAACGTTGTTTCACAGGTGGAAGGTGAGTATCAAAGAGCGCTGGATACGTTTGACGCCGATACCAAAGTCCAATTCCCCAACACGGCCTATTATCTACCGGTGATCTACTCGTTGCTGGGTATCAAGGTTGAAACTTTGGAAGACATTAAAAAACCATTGGATGTCGCTCGTAAGCTGTTACCGCCCCATGTCAAAGGCATGAACCATCTGCCATACCTGGGTCCGTTGCTGGACGCCGGTATGGCCACCCTATTCTGTTTCGAGATTCGGGAAGCTCTGCGCTATCTTAACGAGCCGGACTTTTATCTGCATTCCGAGGAGCCTGATTTGGCAGCCGGAAAAATCTGGCTGGGTGCCGCGGACGATACCGTCTTTCGTAAAAGAGGGGTTGAGTTTGTAGACGGCACCGCACCCGGGTTTGCCGCCATCGTCGGCGCTGCGCCAAACAAGGAAATCGCCAAGGATATCGTCGAAGATTACCAGAAACGAAGCCTCTATATCTTTTTGGCGGCCAATCAGAACAACACCTCCGTTACCCAGCAGCTGATTGATGCCGGTGTTCAGATTGGTTGGAATACCCGCATCGTGCCTTTTGGACCGGATATTTCATCCGCTATTTTTGCCTTGGGTTTTGCCAATAGAGCGGCTATGGCCTTCGGTAATGTTCAGCCCGGCGACTACAAAAAAATGCTTCTCTATAACAAGAACCGCATCTTCGCCTTTGTCAATGCCCTGGGCGATGTGGGCACCGATTGGGCCGGCGCCGCGGCCGGCTGTGTAAACTGGGGTTTTCCAACCTTGGCGGACACCGACATCCCCGAGGTACTGCCCACCGGTATTTGTACTTATGAGCATGTGGTCGCTAACGTTGCCCATGATGAAATCGTACAAAAATCCGTTGAAGTCAGAGGACTCAAGGTGACCGTGTCCACCATCGATATTCCCTTGTCTTTCGGGCCGGCCTACGAGGGTGAACGCGTCAGGGGTGCCGATCTGTATGCCCAGACAGGCGGTGGTAAAACCCAATGTACCGAGCTGGTTAAAATGGCTGAGATGAACGAGATCGAAGATGGCAAGGTCGAGGTCGTCGGACCCGATATCGGCGAGGTCAAAGAAGGCGGCACGTTTCCCCTGGGGATTTATGTTCAAATCGCCGGCCGAGAATTCCAAACGGATTTCGAGCCGATCATCGAACGGCAGATCCATCATTTGATCAATTACATTCAGGGAATCATGCACATCGGTCAGCGCGATATCTCCTGGGTGCGGATCAGCAAAGCCGCCATCGAGAAAGGTTTCACTCTGAAAGATATCGGCGTCGTACTGCATGCCAAATTCCATCAGGATTTTCAAAAGATCGTCGACAAGGTTCAGGTCACCCTCTACACCCAGAAAAAAGATGTCGATGAATTGACCAAACGGGCCAGGGGGGAATACAAGATGCGCGATGAGCGCGTTGAAAAAATGACCGACGAGGATGTGGAAACCTATTATTCCTGCACCCTCTGCCAGTCGTTTGCCCCCAATCACGTGTGTACGGTCAGCCCCGAACGGACCGGTCTGTGTGGGGCCTATAACTGGATGGATTGCAAGGCCTCTTTCGAAATTAATCCTACCGGACCCAATCAACCCATCGAAAAAGGCGAATGCCTGGATCCGAAACTCGGCCAATGGAAAGGGGTCAACGAGTTTGTCTATAAAGCTTCCAGGGGAGCCGTCAGTCATTACAATTTCTATTCCATGGTGACCGATCCCATGACCACTTGCGGTTGCTGCGAGTGTATTGCCGCCATGCTGCCATCCTGCAACGGCGTGATGACGGTCAACCGGGACTATATGGGTGAAACTCCCTGCGGAATGAAATTCACCACTTTGGCCGGTGTCATGGGCGGTGGGGCATCTTCGCCGGGTTTTGTCGGTCACTCAAAGTTCAATATCACCCAGCGAAAGTTCATCCTTGGTGACGGCGGACTCGCCCGCATGGTCTGGATGCCCAAAATTCTGAAAGAGGAGATTAAAGAGCGACTTGTTAAACGAGGCGAGGAGCTCGGGATTCCCGACCTGATCGATCGGATTGCCGACGAAACCGTGGGTGTGACCGAGGAAGAAATCCTGACCTTCCTGCAGGAGAAAAAACACCCTGCCCTGGATATGGATCCAATCATCGGATAAATGGCAGAGGTCAAAGGACAGAAGACAGAGAACGGAAACATCTGATTTCCGTAATCTGTTTTCTGTCATCAACGGTGTTTTACTCTAAGCACCCTGCCCTTTTCGCTCGTAACTCGTAACACGTTAATTATACTAAGGAGAAAAAAATGGCATTAACCGGTATTCAGATTTTTAAACTCCTGCCGAAAACCAACTGCAAGGAATGCGGTGTTCCCACCTGCCTGGCCTTTGCTATGAACCTTGCCTCTGGAAAGGCGGAACTGGACAGTTGCCCCTATGTGTCGGACGAAGCCAGAGAGAAGCTGTCGGAAGCTTCAGCTCCCCCGATTCGTCCAGTGGCTCTTGGAAAAGGCGTACGGGCCGCCACCACCGGAGGCGAAACCGTTCAGTACCGGCATGAAAAAACATTTTATAACCCAACCCTGCTGGCCGCTACGGTGGGGTCCGATATTGCCGACGCGGATCTTGAAACCAAACTCAAGACCTGGAATGCATTTCAGTTTGAGAGGGTCGGTTTGAACCTTAGACCCGAATTAATCGTTTTGAAAGATACCGGCGGGGACCAGGAAGCGTTTGCACGAACAGCCAAAAAAATAGCTGAAACCTCTGAATTCAATCTGGTCCTGATGACCGAAGATCCGGCGGTTATGAAAGCCGGTATCGAAGCTTGCGGCTTTAAACGACCCTTGATGTATGCAGCAACCCAGTCAAATCTTGATGAGTATGGCACCCTTGCCAAGGACAACAACCTGCCACTGGCAGTCAAAGCCGACTCCGTCGAAGGGCTCATCCCATTGACGGAAAAACTCGCCGAGCTGGGTCTCAAAGATCTGGTGATAGATCCTGGCTCCAGGGAGATCAAACAGTCCCATCAAGACCAAATCGCCTTACGGCGTGCGGCACTCAAAGATGGAAACCGGGCCCTGGGTTTTCCGACGATTACATTTCCCTGCGAGATGGCCTCGAACCTGGATATGGAAACGCTGATCGCGGGAACGTTTGTGGCCAAGTATGGCGGAATTGTGGTACTTTCAGACTTTACCGGTGAAAGCCTGTTTCCGCTTTTGCTGGAAAGGCTAAATATTTACACCGATCCGCAACGGCCGATGACGGTCACCGAAGGAATCTATGAAGTTAACAATCCGGATGAGAACTCGCCGGTCATGGTAACCACGAACTTTGCATTGACCTATTTCATCGTTTCCGGTGAAATAGAGGGCAGCCGGGTTCCTTGCTGGCTGCTGATCAAAGATTCAGAAGGGCTCTCCGTTATGACTGCCTGGGCAGCCGGAAAATTTGCCGGTGATGATGTGGGCATGTTTGTTAAAAAGTGCGGCATCGCGGAAAAAATAAAAAATCAGGAATTGATCATTCCTGGATACGCTGCAGCGATTGCCGGTGATGTGGAAGAAGAATTGCCTGACTGGAAAATCACCGTCGGCCCCAGAGAGGCTGCCCATATCCCCGGCTTCCTCAAGGCGAAGTAAAAACCGGAATTGAATGATGTAAATTAATGAACAAGGAGGGAGGTTGTATGTTACTAATAGGTGAAAGTTTAAATGTGATATCCAAAAAGATCGGTGCGGCATATAAGCAGCGTGACCCCAAGCCGATCCAGGAGGAAGCCCTTTTTCAACGGGAGAAAGGAATGGATTATATTGACATCAACCTCGGTCCCGCTAAAAAAGATGGCCATGAATTGATGCCTTGGGTGGTCAAGACCGTTCAGGAAGTTGTCGATGACATTCCACTGGCCTTGGACACATCCAATATTGAGGCCATTTCTGAGGCACTTAAAGTTTACAAAGACACGCCCCAACCTCCGC
Organism: Desulfobacterales bacterium; assembly: GCA_050114455.1. GTDB lineage: Bacteria > Desulfobacterota > Desulfobacteria > Desulfobacterales > JAFDCJ01 > JAFDCJ01. The sequence continues at coordinate 4,313 of JASFSK010000020.1, forward strand.
TGATTAATTCCATCATGGTGCGCCCGGAACGTTATGAGCCCATGGTTCCGCTCGCTGTGGAGCATAATGCCGATTTCATTGCCCTGATGTGGGGACCGGAGGGATTGCCGCGAGACGAGAATGAGCGTGCGGCCCTGTGTGTCGAACTGCTATATTTTGCCAATGAAGCCGGCATTCCCAACGAAAAAATATGGGTGGATGGCATCGTGACACCGGTGAACATTCAGCAACCGCAACTCATGAGCCTGATGGCGTTTATGGAAATGTTGCCGGAAATTTCACCGGGAGCCAAAAGTACCTGCGGGCTTTCCAACATATCCAACGGACCACCGGACAACCTGCGTCCCATCCTCAACCAGACCTACATGGTAATGCTCCAAAGATACGGCATGCACTCGGTGATTGCCGATCCGCTGGATGATCAGCTGATTGCGATAGCCAAGGGACAACGTCAGGATGTCGTGGATCTCATTTATAGCGCCATGGACGGGAATGCACCGGAGATGGGATCATTGTCCAAGGAAATGCAGGATTATGTTAAAACCGTTGATGTTATCCTTGGTAGATCGCTCTACTCCGATTCATGGTTAGAGCTGTAAAATCGGGTTACGAGTATCGGGTTGCGCGTCGCAAATTGAAGCGAAGACACCATCTTGGAGCGATTGAACCTGACGACCAACGTCAAAAATTTATGCGCACTATGAAAAAAAGCCCTTCTCCCCTCCCCGTGGAGCAGGGCTTTTTGGTCCGTTACAGAGGTCAGAAGACAGATGACAGAGGGCGGTCGACAGACGTCAGAGGTTGGAAATTGGAAGTCGGAATGTGGAATGCGGAATGATTAGCCTAGAGTGATAGTTAGAGAGCATATCGTTAAAAATACTGATTTTAGTATGCTTGTTACCTTGCTCCCTGGCTTTGTCCTTTTCCGACTTCCTCACCCTTTCTTTTTTCGACCTTCCGACTTCCGAATTCTTCCATGTGCGCTATGCGCTATGCGCCATGCCCTTTGCTCTGCGCTCTTTTTGCCCCTAACTCGCAACCGCAGCCCGAAATGCGGAAATCGCAACCCGTAACCCACAACGCACAACGCGGGACACCTAAAATGCCACGTATTGACGACTACATCAATGCCCGTAATCTTGCAGCCGAAAAGCTGTCCCAGGAGACATTCGAGGCGATATTGAACCGTTCCGGCTTCGAGTCATCAGGTAGGGATGTGTTTCGCATCCCTTTTTTAGACCGGGTGTATCAGGTTAATTTCCCCCAATTTGAATTCGAGGATGCCGTTGAACCGGACAAAGAAATACCCCTCCAGGAACAGGTCCTAATTTTACACTACCTTTCAGCTACCGAGATACCGACGGCGTCCGACCACTGGATTTCTTACCGCGAGATACCGGGCGCCTCGTTTTACTTTGGTGCTTTCATAAAACGGGCGGTTGATCCCCTGAAAAAAGTGTTCGGCCAAAATCTATCCGGATTCACCAAAGCTGCCGGACAGCTTCGTGGCAAAAAAATTGACAATGGCGACGCTGCGTTTGAATTTAAGGCTTTACCGGCGGTGCCACTCCAGTTGATTTTATGGTCGGGTGATGAAGAATTCCCGGCAGAAGCCAACATTTTGTTTGACAACACCATCGGGCAGATCTTGTCTCCGGAAGATGTTGCCTGGCTTGCCGGAATGGTGGTGTATCGATTGATGGCACTGGCGCGCTAGAAAATCCAACATTTGTTTTCTGGTAATTGGAAATTTCATAGGTTTCATAAACGAGTATCGCTATTTATTTCAAGCAATTTTCTATTTAGATCACGTGCCCCGGTGATTATCCCATCCTTTTCTTGAAAACTGATTTCCGCTCTGATAATCTTGACATATAATCGTGTGGTGATGAAGTTTTAGCGCGAGCATAATTTCCCCAACCCATCAGCCACCCATTCAGGAGAAATCACCCTTGACTGTCAAATCCAAAGCCCTCGAGGTCAACCTGGCTGATTACCACGTTGACGTTGTCATAGACACCAAATATTCCATTCTCCAGGAGGTAATCTCCAAATATTACGGTTTAATGGAGGGATTGAACACGTTTTTAAAAGAGCTATCACATCCTTACAAAAACTGGAGATTCATCGTTGCTGAGGCCCGAAAATATTCACTGGAATATTTTCACCTTCTCAAAAATCATCCCAAAGGCCCGGAGGCGGCTAAACTGCTGGTCGGAATTTTCATCGATGCCGTTGAAGCTTCTAAGGACGTCGAGGTCAAAAGAGATTCGGTGGATAATATATTACTGTTTATTCAAAAAATTATCCGGGATTCAGATGCTTCATTGGTTAATTTTCAAGGGGTTATTGATGACACCCTTACCCGGATCCAAAGTTTTGGGGATGATATATTTTATTTTTTTGTGAGAAGCTATTATCCAATCAACCGTCTGGCAAAAACCTATTTTGATCACTCACCGGAATCCGGCACCAGCCTGAAAGTTCTAAATCGCTTGCTGATCAGATATCTTCACCAGACTTATGATTACTGGATCGACGAAGCCGACCCGCAAGTATGGTTTGAAAGCGAAGCCATTGAAATCGATCAGAATTGCCAATTCGATGAATTTTTTAAACCCATTTCTCATCGCCGTTTGAATGATTGGCAAAAGCAGATAGCGTCGATCATACGGAATAGAAATATCGGGTCAGAAGAGGTTTTGTTCGAGTTGCTTGAGCTTCCCGGATTCGGCCAGATTGTGGAAGCCTATCGGCGCATTCCCCGTCAATTGCTGCAAAAAAAAGATACCAAAGGTCTTGGCCACCATTTTAAACTAATCTTTTTGTTTCGAATTATGAATATCGAGGGACTATCTCTAATTTACGAGGAGACCCTGCGGGACATAAATCAGACCCTTACCTGGATCATCGAAAATGAAAAGTATCACAATATCCAATCACTGATTCGCAAAACCTTTACCATTCTCAAAGAACAATCCCGGATGTATCAGGACACCGCTTTGAATTGTGTGCTGAACATGGGAAAAGGTGTATACAAAACCGATGAGATCGATCTTGTCAATTTTTTTATCGATTCTGTCATTGATCTTGGATTTCAGGCACCGATGCCCCAAGGGGTGGACGACGATAGGAAAATTAGAGTCAACAGTGCTCACATTTTAAACATCAGAACATGGCTTGAGCTCATTGAGGTCAACCCAAAATGGTCAACCCGCCTGCTGTCGGGCCTGATTATTCACCTTTCTCTGTGCGGTGTTTTTATCAAGGATATCGATATTTTCCCTCGTGACATCACCCGGTTTCTAAACAGTCGTATCGAACCGGTTTATAATCTTGCCAAACAACTCACAAGGCTATTTCCAGCGTTTTTTAACGACATCGGTGCAGAAGGAAAATTACGTGAAATCTCCACCAATATTGATGAAAGCACCCATCGCAGGGATAAGCTCATCCATTTTTTACGCAAACAAAGCCACGTTGAGAGCAGCAACCGGATCGTTCCGTTTATTGAAGCCATCCTGCATTTCTGGCAAACCCGCAAAAAATCCTGTTTGAAACAGTATATCCCGCCGTCGATTTATGACGAGATATCCAGCAGTGGTCGGTACATAGATGGTGTCAACACGATCTTTTCCTCTTTCGACAAGCAGGGTGTCAGCATACCAAATGATTTGCTTAATTGTTCTGAAGCGAAAGTAAAAGAGCTGATCGGAAAAGCCCCGGATGTACCTATTGTAGACCGGCAGCGAGTCGAGTTGATCGTTGCCCTCTATAAAATGCTTCATCAAAAATACAGTTTTGATTACATTGAGTTGGGCGGGTATATTGCCCAGCTGAGAACCGAGGCCTTACCCGATTTTAGCCGGGCGGAACAGGCACTGGCGGAACCGGATTTAACCAGGAAGCTTTTCATGCTGCTGGATTATATGGAAAAACTGAAAAGCGTCATTTTGTCAAAGAAATCGTATGAAATCAAAGAGAATATTTATAAAAAAAGGCATATCACGATCGATATCCCCTCCATGTATGGCAGTTACCATGAAATGAAATTTGACTGTTTGGGACTGGTATTTCGCTTTGAAACGCTCGTCAATGTGCTTTTCGAGGAAATGATCAGGGCCATAGACCTTAATTTAATAACGAAAGCCACCTTTTACCAGATTTACAGCCTTTTGAGGCTACTTGACAAAGCCCTGAAACTGGACGGAATCGCATCTGTTGAGTTTGAGCGCCAGCTGGAGTTTCTTGCTCATTCGCTGGAAGTCAAAGGGTTTACCCAAACCCAGTATCTGGATATTTTTAAAGGCTTTGCCCAGGCCGTAAAAAACATTATCCATGATAATTTCCATAATATTCACGGCCAAAACCTGAACCGCATTCTATCTCAAATCTCATTAGACCGGATCCTGCCAAAATTCTTGCCCGAAAAAAACCTGGAAGATCGTGAAAAACTGCAGCATCGGGTGTCTGAGATTTTCTTTCGCGAGCAGATTGCGCTTTCTTTGGGCCTTCAACAACTGGATTTGTTTTTGAGCAGAATTTTGACCACTCTTTTCCAGCAGTCCTACAAACTGCCAGCGGATAAGCTGCAAAAACTGTTATTGTATGACCCCAAAAATGCAATGACTTCGATTGACGCCGCCCACAACCGGGTAACCGGTATCATCCAGTTGGGCAACAAGGGGGTCAATATGGTCCAGTTGAAAAACTTCGGCTATCCCGTGCCACCTGGATTTATCATTACAACCGAGGTCTTTCGCTGCCGCGAAATTATTGACAGCTATCCCCCGGCCACAGAAAATTTCAGAGACCAGGTCGTGCAAAATATCACGGCAGTGGAAAAAGCAACCGGAAAAACCTTTGGGGATCCTCGAAACCCCCTGCTATTATCCGTACGCAGTGGTGCGGCGATTTCTCAACCCGGCATGATGGATACTCTGCTGGATGTGGGAAATAATATGAAAATCGCAGAAGGCATCGCTTCGAAAACCGGCAACGCCTGGTTCGCTTGGGATAATTATCGACGCTATCTTCAGTGCTACGGTATGGCTTGCGGAATGCAGCGCGATGATTTCGACGCGGTGATCAAGGACTGGAAGAATAGAGTGGGGATTCCCTACAAACGGGATTTTAGCGGCGATCAGATGAAAGAGGTCGCTCTGACATACAGACGGCTGATCAGGGATGCAGGAATTGACATTCTGGAATCACCCTATGAGCAGCTCTACATGGCGATAAAGACCGTCCTTGACTCCTGGGAATCTCCAAAAGCCAAAACCTATCGTAAAATAATGGGTATTTCAGATGACTGGGGGACTGCCGTTACAGTTCAGACGATGGTATATGGCAACATTTCCCGCAATTCAGGTTCTGGAGTGATTTTTACCCACAACCCCAGATGGTCAGGAGATACATTAAAACTCTGGGGTGATTTTACTATTGGCAACCAGGGCGAGGATGTCGTGGCGGGGTTGGTCAGAACCAATCCAATCTCTATTTTTCAGCAGGAAATAGAAATGCGCGAGACCGACATTACCCTGGAAACCCATTTTCCGGAAATCTATAAAGCCCTGAAGGATTGGGCCCATGATTTGATTGACAATAAAAAATGGAGCCCTCAGGAAATGGAATTCACCTTTGAAAGCAACAGTGTCGATAAGCTATACCTGTTGCAAACCCGTAACATGACCATTCGGGAAAGAAAAAAAGTGTTAACTTTTGATTTTGAAGAGCAGAACAAAGCGGCCTTTCTGACCCACGGGATCGGCGTGAGTGGGGGTGCCATGAGCGGTCGACTTGTTTTTAGCCTCGCAGAAATCGATCAATGGCGGCATAAAGAACCCGATACCCATCTAATCCTGGCCAGGGCCGATACGGTGCCCGATGATATTCGGGAAATTCACGCCGCCGACGGATTGCTGACAGCCCGCGGTGGTTTGACCTCCCACGCCGCCGTCGTGGCGCACCGGCTCGGAAAAACCTGCGTGGTCGGCTGTGGTGATCTGGTGTGTGATGAGGGCGAAAAACAATGTGCCATTGGCAAGTCACTGATGAAATCCGGTGATCATATCAGCATAGACGGCCAGGAGGGTTCTGTCTTTAAGGGATTGATCAAAGTGAAGGAGAACTAGGAGGTTCAAAAGTTCCAAGTTTACAATTATAGGTGTCGGCGTTATGGTTTGAATACCCCGAGCATGACACTTTTTACCTCTTTACCAACCATAAAATAACCCGGAACGAGAACCTTGAACCCATAAACCCCAGCGCATCCACATCCACAAGCAATATCTCAAAGGAACGGAGGATTTAGAATATGGCAACCGCAGCTGGCTCAGATTTAAAGCTGGGCATAAATGGATTCGGTAGAATCGGAAAATTGACGGTCTGGCATCATGTCGCTCGGAAATTTTTCGGTGAAATCGTCGTCAACATTGGCAGACAATCCGGAACATCGCTTGCGGATATCGCTCACTATGTTGAACGGGATTCAACCTATGGTTGGCTCCACGGATACCTTTACGGCCACAAGGGGAGGCCGGTTGTCGATAAACTGGATGAAAACAGTGACTCGATGACGATTGACGGCATTCGTGTCAAGTTTTTAAGAAGTCACCGTGACCCGGCTGATATCGGATGGGGAGAAGAGGATGTCAGGCTGGTGGTCGACACCACCGGTCAATTTCTGGATCCCAATTCAGATCCAAATCAGCCGCGGGGGACCATAAGGGGCCACCTGGCATCCGGAGCGGATAAAGTGATCCTCTCGGCCCCGTTTAAAACCAAGGCTGATACGCCTTCAGCGCCGGATACCGTTACCACGGTAATGGGGATAAATGAGAGCGATTATGACCCCCGCCGCCACTCAATCATTTCCAATGCATCCTGCACCACGACTTGCCTGGCCCATATGATGAAACCCCTGATTAATGCTTTCGGATCAAAAAAAATCATGTCAGCTTCAATGGCAACAGTTCATGCGGCCACCGGGTCCCAGGAGGTTTTAGATCGGCTGCCCAAAGCCGGCAAGACTGATTTACGAAAAAATAGAAGTATCATAAACAATATTATCCTCACCACAACCGGGGCTGCCAAAGCGCTCAGATTGGTCATACCTGAAATGGAGGAAATTGCATTTATCGCCGAATCGGTGAGAATTCCAACCAGCAGCGGATCATTGATCATACTCGTGATTAATTTACAGGAAGAACCGGCGGGGCCTTATGTCACCAGGGAAATGATTAACGATATTTACCGTCAGGCTGACAACGACAACACCCAGGGCTATCTGTATTACACTGAAAAACAGAATGTGTCCGGTGATATTATCGGGTTGCCCAGGGTCGCTGTAACGATTGAAGGCCACGAAACCCACACCCGCACGGCGGATGCGACCATTGACCTTGCCAAGGTGCCGGGGTTGGACACCAAATTGTTATCGAATCCCGGCGAAACCGTGATCAGGATACCGGTAACCCAGGCAGTTATTTACGGCTGGTATGACAATGAGATGGGAAGCTACGTCAATATGCTCGGTGATCGAACCGTGTCCATCGCCGAGTTAATGTGAATGCTCACCGCGGATGCAGAGAATGCAAAGGTAAGATGGAGACTTATTCCTGTCCACAGATGGTTTCAGCGGATCGACGGAAAGCAATAAATAATTTGCCCTTAGCGTCCTTTGCGCTCTGCGGTGATCTATTACGCATAGAGGTGCCGGTACTACTCTGAAAACCCGTAATGATAAATATCGTATTCGGTTTCGCCGCCCAGCAAGGTGTCAATTTTGCTTTGAATCTCATTTCTTTCTTTACTTTTGAGCCATTTCTTCCAGTCTTCGGAAGACTGCCAGGTACTGATTACCATGAACTCCTCCGGTTTTTCCAAGCTCCTCAAGGTTTCGCCGGTAATATAGCCGGGTTGTGTCGTTGCAGACGCCCTCATTTGCCTGAAAAGCGGAATCATTTCCCTTGCCTTATCCTGCGGCACCAAACGTTTAATAAAAATCTTAACTGCCATATCATCCTCCTTCCTCCTTTTTAAGGTACAATTTAAAGATAGCTCTATTTTAATACCACCGCGTTGCAGGGTCAAGATTTAAAAAGGGATTCGAAGGTTCTGGGTTCATCGTTCAGGGCTTAAGGCTGCCGCTCTTTTGAATGCTCAAAGATTCTGTAATTCCTCATTCGTCGATCGACGGTCGCCCTTCCATTGCCTTCCTCAAACTGATTTCAAGAGATACAAATTCAGCAGGCCTAAGTGTTTCCGCCCGGCGGGATGGATCTATACCTGCCAAGCCCAATGCGTTCAAGGCGGTTTGAGGATGAATGCATAGACTGCTTGCAGCCAGGGCATTTCTAAGTGTTTTTCGTCGGTTGCCGAAGGCTGCCTTGATTACCTCAAACAGCATGGCTTCATCGTGGGGACCGTATATGGCCGTGGATTTAAATCGAATCTCAATGACGGTGGAATCCACCTTGGGTGGTGGATAGAAAACTGAAGCCCTGATGTTAGCGAGTCTTTGAATGTCAGCACAGTACCTGAGCATGGCAGATATCCTGCCGTAATCTCTGCCGCCGGGTTGAGCACTGATGCGTTGGGCCAGCTCTTTTTGGAACATGAGAATAGCGCGGTCTAAAAAACCTCTTGACTGAATAAGCTTGACGAGAATCTGAGATGAGATGCCGTAGGGTAGATTTCCGACCACCGTAATTTTGGTCCCGATTGTTTCGGCAATCGCATCCAAATCCATGAACAGAATGTTGTTTGGAATAATTTCACAGTTAGAAATTCGATTCGCGAGCAATTCTGCCTTGAGTAAGTCAACAAGCTGTCGATCTTTTTCCACTGCATATACTTTTCTAACTGTGCGTGCCAGGCCAATGGTCAATGCGCCCAGACCGGCGCCTATTTCAAGAACCACATCTTCCGATGACAATTGCGCCCGGGAGATAATGGTTTCGGCCGTGGAGGGATCGGAAAGAAAATTTTGACCCAAATTTTTTTTGGGTTTCAAATTCCAGGCTGTTAGGAGTGTTCTGGGGCTTGTCATAGGTCAAACGGTAGAACCTATTAAATTCTCTTCCCGCTATATCGGGATGGCTTATGAATTGAGTTAAAGTTGGCTTTCACAGACGTTATCTTGATTTAATCTTCTGCAGGATCGAATCTTCGTATATACCTTACGAGTGACGAAGTAGGTCACTGTGGACAGGCAAAGCCCTATAATGAGACCGCCGGTGAATGCGGCGATGGTTATGTCGGCGCCCATCTTTAGAATCGGTACCGAATCGTTGCCGACATTGGAGGAAGCAGCGGTACTAAAAAGTAGGGTGCCCACTTTGTAGCTCGCCAAATAGAAAACAGGAAATGTAATTGGGTTGCTGAGCCATACACCGATTGCTGCGGCAGCTTTACTGGATCTCAGGAAATATGCCAGGGTAACGGCAATAACGGTCTGAAAAGGCATGGTCGGCGTTGCTGCCACAAACACACCGCATGCCATGCCCAGGGCTACAAAATGAGGATCACCACTAAAATTTTTTACACGGTTTATCCAATCTTGGATCCTAATCCATAGCTGGCGCCAAAGCGAGCCTTTGATGTCAGGTGTTTCTTTTCCCATTTTGGTTGTGATAGCGGCCGATGGAAATCATCAGTGAGTTTCAGGAATGGGTCTCGATCATTTCAATATTGGCCTTATGTATATGGTTAAGTGGATATGGATATCCTATCGAGCATCAATTATCAGATAATTATCTACTTTTCAATCCGTAATCTTGACTTTTCCACTTTTATTAATTAGATTTATCATAATTTAAAAGGGTTAGCGTGGGACACCAATAGTGGATGATTTTCAATCCAATAATTGTAGCCCAATTTTATTTTGCAAGGAATTGGGTATGCGTTTGGATATATCGTCGCAGATTCATGCTACCTGTCAACAAGGAGGATTCTATGCCGAAAAGAAGAGGGAAAACACCTAGCTTCGACGCCATGGTAAAATTTTTTATGCGGCAATATGATATTCCGACCAAAAAAGACGTAGACAGATTGATGGTCAAATTGGACCGTTTAGAAATGCTGATAAAGCAATCGGCGATCAGTAACAACAGCGCCGCTTTTCGAATCGGACGTCGTAAAACGGCAATAGCAGCTATCGATGTCGTCATGGATACTATCAAACGCTCAAAACAGGGAATCGGCTTTGCTGCGATCCAGGCTAAGACCGGCTTTGATGAAAAGAAAATTCGAAATATTATTTTCCGGCTGTATAAAATCGGAAAGATAAAACGCAAAAGCCGCGGCATTTATATTGCTGCCTAGCTTGGATAAATCTGAATTGGAAAATGAAGATTACACATTAAAGATTCATGGGTGTCGCTCGCGACCGTTGAAACCATTGGCCACTATGGCGGAGTCGGCTCGCTCTGTCAATGTAACCTCTACCCAGTCTATCTACCCAAAGCTTGCTGCAATTTAATTCACAATAAATACGGGGTGAATATGAACACAATTATGGATACCAACAATCCCGGTCTAAAAGCAGGTGCTCGGATCGATGATTACCGTATTAACCGCATCGAATCACTAAATGAAATCTCCTCCGTGTTTTATGAGTTGGAGCATCTATCCACTGGTGCCAGGCATGTACACATCAGCAACGCTGATGCCGAAAACACCTTCAGTGTGGCCTTCAAGACTGTTCCCCGGGACTCCACCGGAGTTGCCCACATACTGGAGCATACTGTCTTGTGCGGTTCCAAACGGTATGCCGTGCGGGATCCTTTTTTTTCAATGCTCAAAAGAAGCCTGAGCACATTTATGAATGCTTTCACTGCCTCGGATTGGACCATGTATCCCTTTTCGACCCAAAATGCCAAAGATTTCTATAACCTAATGGGAGTCTATTTGGATGCCACGTTTTTCCCCCGGCTGGAGAGGCTCAGCTTTAAGCAGGAAGGGCATCGGCTCGAGATCGAAAATGATCCGACAGGGGAACAACTCGTATACAAAGGTGTCGTCTACAATGAAATGAAAGGCGCCATGTCATCGCCGGACCAGGTAATGGTCCGATCCATACTGAAATCCCTGTTTCCGTCTTCAACCTATCGATTCAATTCCGGCGGAGACCCGGCTGAGATACCGTCGCTGTCTTACGAACAGCTGAAAGCGTTTCATCGCAGACATTATCATCCCAGCAATGCCTTCTTCTATACCTACGGCAATCTGCCGCTCAAAGATCACCTTGCCTTTATTGAAGCCCAGGCGTTAAACCAATTCAAGCGAATCGATCCGGACACAGTTGTGCAATCCCAACCCCGCTGGGACCACCCGCAATCGGTGTCCTATTCCTATCCTTTTAACCCAAAAGAAGATGCATCCCAAAAATACCAAATCTGCCTGGCGTGGCTGACTGCCGACATACGGGACACATTTGATGTCATGACACTGACATTATTGGAGCAGATTCTGCTTGGCAATTCGGCTTCTCCCCTGCGCAAAGCGTTGATCGATTCGGAACTTGGAAGCGCCTTGTGCGATGGTACCGGTTTCGACGCTGAAAATCGGGACACTCTGTTCGTCGCCGGGTTAAAAGATGTTGAACAGGCAGCGGCCGATAACATCGAAAAAATCATTACCGATGTGTTCCGTGACCTTGTTGAAAATGGTATCGATAAAACCCTGATTGACTCCGCCATCCACCAGATTGAATTTCATCGCAAGGAGATTACCAATACGCCTTATCCTTACGGACTCAAGCTGTTGCTGACATTTAGCGGCAGCTGGTTTCACGGCGGTGACCCGTTGAAAATCTTAAATTTTGATGCCGACCTTGCAAAACTGCAAACCAAGCTGGACGAAGGCGCTTTTTTTGAAAACTGCATTCAAACTTATTTTCTCGACAATCCCCACCGGGTATTGCTAGCCCTTGTCCCGGACCAGTCCATGGAGCAAAACGAAATCCAGCGGGTCCGAACCGAGCTCAAAGGCCTAAAAAAGGAATTGTCCCCGGCCGATTTGGATCGAATCAAACGAGATGCCGAAGCGCTGCAACGCCTCCAAGAGACCCAAGAGGATGTTTCCTGCTTGCCCACCCTACAACGGAAAGACATCCCGCCGTCTGTTCCCATTGTCAATGAAACTCTGCCTAAAGAAGCGATGCCGGCCAGTTTTTACCATGCGTCAACTTCGGGTATCGTCTATTTTGCAGCGGCGGCTGGAGCGGGTTTGCTAACCGCCGAGCTGACACCCCTGGTTCCGTTTTTCTGCTATGCGATTTCACGGATGGGCACTACCAAGCGGGACTATACCGAGATGGCGCAGCGTATCGATGCCTATACGGGAGGGGTGGGATTTTCAACCCATGCCAGAACTCGATTTGAGGGTGCCGGTGACTGCGTACCTTTTATTTCATTCAACGGAAAATGTCTTCTGAGAAACCAGGATCCCATGTTTGATATCATCCGGGAATTGCTTCATCATGCCGATTTTTCAAATCTCACTCGTTTGAAAAGTATCCTGCTCGAATATCGGGCCGGTCTGGAATCAATGGTTGTCCACAGCGGCCACCGCCTGGCCATTTCTCTTGCTGGCAGAAGTTTATCCCCCACCCGGATGTTAAGTGAGATCTGGAGCGGCGTTCACCAGCTCCAGACCATAAAAGGCCTGTCGGATGATATTTCAGAACAGGATCTGAACACAATTTCCGTCAATTTAACAGCCATTGGAGAGATGCTGTTTACGCAAAAAAATTTTCAGATGGCTCTGATTGGGGAAGCATCGGCCCTCGATAGCGCCCACAGTTGCACGCAATCGGTCTATGATGGCTTAAAATCGGGCGAAGATGACGGTTTTAGATCACCACAGATGACCTTTGATGACGGCCTCATACGAGAAGGATGGAGCACATCGTCGGCCGTCTCATTCGTGGCACTGGCATTTGAAACGGTTCGTATGACCCATGAAGACGCAGCAGCACTGGCTGTAATCAGCAAAATTTTGCGGTCCATGTACCTGCATCGCGAAATTCGTGAGAAGGGCGGCGCCTATGGCGGTTTTGCACTGTATAGCCCTGAAGATGGTCTGTTCAGCTTTGCTTCCTACCGGGACCCCCACATTGTATCCACCTTAAACACTTTCGATAAAGCCGCCGACTTCATTCGCTCGGGAAATTTCGGAGATGAGGATGTCAAGGAAGCCATTTTGCAGGTATGCTCTGAAATCGACAAACCCGACCCCCCGGGACCGGCTGCCAGAAAAGCATATTATCGCAAACTCATATCCCTTAGCGATGAATTACGAATCCGCTTTAAAAGCCGGCTGATTTCATTGACGCGCCGCCAGGTTGCGGAAGTTGCCGAAAAATATTTCGCTGAAAACGGGGCCCAAAAGGCAGTGGCGGTGATTTCGGGGGAAGATAAATTGAAAGCCGCTAATGAAAAACTCAGCGGAAAGCCTCTTGAGCTACACCGGATTTAGATGACTATAAATTGATATAACGTAGCGATTCCACAAATCCAAAATACGCAATCTAAAATCCCAAATCGTGGCCAATAGCAAAACTGGAACAGAAGCGGCATGACTTAATAAAAGCTAATTAACATATATTCACCGACCCACACAGCACCCGACCAAATCATTCTGCTGGCGAGTCTGCTACAGCTTCAGGCTCTACTTTTTGCGCGTTTTT
>JASFSK010000021.1:0-17845 GCA_050114455.1 Desulfobacterales bacterium
GGCTAAGTATTTGTACTCATAAGCAAGGTAACACATTTGCAGTGGTATTTCTTTTCACAAACATCCTGGATATTGGTTGAATTCTAATATAATGTTCGATCTACACGTCAATCACCGAATTCTCACTATCCCCATAGGGAGTGGGTATGGAAAGGTCGGCATCCTTTTCATTTTCCCAATTGCCTTCGTCCAGTAAATAGCGAAATTGGTACTTTCGCCCTTTTTCCAGATCTAAAGTGGTTGTAAAAGCACCGCTTTTTAATTTCTTCATCGGATGGGTAAACAATGCCCAGTTGTTAAACTCTCCAACAATATGGGCTTTTTTGGCTGAAATTGCCGTTTCTTCGGATATCTTGAAAGTAACTTTACATATTGGCTTGCTTTTTAGGTATTTCTTTCTGATGCTCATTTTAACCTCCATCGAGTGATGGTTGTCTTCCTATTGCAATTGCATGAGTGTATCAAATTTGCTGTTTCCGGATTAAAATAGACGGTCTTTGTTAGAATATTGCAAATATTTTGTTAAATTATGGCCTAGCGGAATTAATTCATACCCTAAGACCAAATCACTGTATTTAGCGGTCTATCCAACAGGCTGTTGATGATGTAAGCTTGGACTTAAAATGATTGCTCAGTGGGCATTTAAAGAGGAAAAATATTGCTATTGAGTTCTTTGACGAAGTTTTTTGATCCGCTCCACGGCGAAAACATATTCGATCATGTCATCCATATAAGAGCCCAACGCTTCCCGATATTGATCGATGGCTTTATCTTTATCTCCGGTTCCTTCAGCCCAGAGGGCCAGTGCCGTATGGCCGGTGAGCACGAACTCTGGGCTCTCCCCGGCCTTTTCCGCCAGCGATTTTTCTTTTTCTCTTTCCAGCAGACATTGAGCAATCGTGCGGTACCATACAGCTTCAGTGTTGTGTAGAAAGGCCGCCAACGCCGCCAAGGCATCTTCCTTATGACCCATGTTGAATAACAATTCTGAGGCCAGCAAACCAATTTGCAACCGCCCCGCAGTTTCACGTCCTTCCCGGGATAGAAATCTGTCTGCGTACTTTAACGCAATGTCCCAGTCCTCTTCCATCGCGCAGTAGAACACCATCTTGACCAGTAAATTTCCATCATCGGGGTCGATTTTAAGTATCTCTTCCAGCTGTCCACGCATGACTGCAGGCGCCAGGGAGTCCTGAGCAAGCTTGGCCCGCAAAGGTAAAAGGCGGGCCAGACGTTCAGCCAGAACAGGACGGGAGTTTTGAAATTTCTGGTTAAATTTGTCGAGTTGCTCCTGATACAGGCGGCGGGCTTTAACGTCTTCCTGGCTTGCCAAAATAAGCTCCTGTATTTTTTCCAGCCGGGCGAGGGCTAAAAAGTGGAGCCAGGTTTCGCGTCCGGTATCCAAAACGACTGGCTGAAGAAGACTTTCGGCTTTGACGGTTTCTTGATTCATGTCGGCGATCAGGGCAAGGATATACCGCAACCAATAGCGCTCACGATTCGTGTAACCGCCGCTAATGGCCTGGTCCTGAGGAATGTTTCCTTCAAGGATCCTGGCCAGGTACCCATAAAATTCATGCGGTGAACGCCAGTCCAACGATAGTAGATATGGACGGTGGATACTTTCCCCGGACTGGCCGCCCAGCCAATCGATGATGAAAAGCAACATTCTGGCCTGGACATTTTTATCGTCCATCGACAGTGATTTTTCAAATAATGGGCTGGCTTTCTCATGGTCCCCGGCACAAAAATGAATCATGGCAGCAGCCAGCACAAGGGTGGGGTCAAGACTGGTTTCCAGCTCATGGTCAGCCAGTGATTGTGCTTCTGACCAGCGGCGCTGTTCAGCCAGATCCAGTATTTTTTTGATCTTCGCCTCAACGGAGAGATCCAGTACCCCGTTCCATTTTACCTGGCCGGCTTTTAATTCCTGCAGAAAGTCAACCGCCTTGTTGATCGGCAAAACCATGCCCATGTCTGACAACAGGGTGGGAAGCGGCACGGGACCGGCGATCCAGTCCATGGCCACACCAGAGGCAATCCCGATGACCTTGCCGCGAGTGTCGATAACCGGTCCGCCGCTGTTGCCCCGGTGGATTGAGGTATCCACTTGCAGCAAGTTCTCGAATGTCCGGCGCACATGGCCCTGTGTAACGCTGACGTTGACGGTCGATTCCTGGGTGCGGCTGCCCAAGGGAAAACCGAGGGCAATCACCGGTGATAACTTTGGCACCGTCAGCGCCTCCATTTTCTCATCCAACGGCAGGGGAAGAAGATCTGCCGGCACCCTGTCGATCTTGAGCACAGCAAAATCATCTTTGAGGGGTGATCGGATCAGTTGCCAGGTTCTATCCGGCGAGCGAGCGACCCCGGCGATGGTCAGATGGGGGTCGCCGTCCGTGCGATAGGCCGACGAGAGACTATAGATGTCATCCAACTCAGCGCTTTTAGAAAACCCCGGCAATCGTTTGAAAGCCCTCTGACCTTCAAACCACAGAAAAATGCGATAACCCAGCTCAAGCGGGTCTTTTTGATTTGCGAGTCGGCGAATCCAATGATAAAAAGAGCTGTCTTCCAGCCATGGGCAGACCACATGACGATTGGTCAGCAGGTAACCGGTGCTGTCCACCAGAAAGGCGGTGCCCTCGCTGCGATTCTGGTAGACACGGTTTTCTCCGGCGGTGATCCAGTACTCGGTTAAAACAAAAGCGACGGATGGTGCGTATCGATTGGCATGCCGACCAAAAGCCATTTCAGTATCTTCTTGCCGGAAAATGAAAAAAAACCAGGCCAGGATGGCCAGGATCGCCACAACGCCGATAACTAGAGCCAGCCAGCCGATTCGTTTCTTAAGGCTTCGAATTTCCTGAACCGGCGGCTGCATGGATTCGCGACGGCGACGCATAGCAGATTCGATCTCCTCATCTTTGAGGCGCGAGAGGCTTTCAGCAACTTCTGCCATGGATTGTGGGCGCAGGTTGGGATCATCGGCCAACATGGCTTTTAACAGCACGGCAATTTCCGGGGGCAGGGGCAAGGTGTCGATCTCAGCTTGAAAATCCGTCGAATCGTGCTCGGCCGTTAGCAGCTCAACGAAAATTTTCCCCAATGACCAGATGTCAGTGCGAAAATCCAGTGGTCGCTGGTTGATGATGTCCGGATGGCATGACAATAGCTTCTGAAGGGTCGGTCCGGGACGATCCAGTTTGGGATCGAAGAAACGGGACAGTTTGTAGTCGATTTTAATCTCAAGCTCGCCGTCATCACCCTTGACAACCAGAATGTCATCCAGAATCAGGTGAGGAATAAAATGACCGATGCGGTGAAGGCCCTCCAGGATGGAGGCAATCCGATAAAAAAGCTGGAAAGCGACCCGGTAGTCCTGAAAGACACCGGATGCAATTAAATTCCCCCAATTTTCCGTATCCAACCATTCGCTGACCCGGTACCACAGCCCGTCGGACGACTGTCGAATTTCAAAATGCCTGACAAAATACTTTTCGGGAAGTTTTTTGAGCTCCTCCAGCTCGTGTTTTAGCCGTTCGGCAATTCTTTCGTCCACACCGGACTGGGCGCTAAAGATACGGATCATGACCGATTCTTCAGTCTGCTCCTTGACCGCACGACAAAGGATCGTGGCATATCCTTCGTGGAGAACCTCGATGATCCGGTAGCTATCGATCGTCTTTCGGCCCTCGGCGACGTCATTGCCGCAGGCAGGGCAGGTCGTGATATCTTCGGCCAGGACTTGTTCACAACTTTGGCATAATTTCATCGGCACCTCCGCTGTGGGATCGTCGGGTGAAATCAGAGTTAAACGAAAGATGGATATTTTTTTTGCATGAGCGAAGTATGACAAAGGATGGATGGTGTGTCAACTGGTGAGAGAGGCGTCTAAGAGCATTGGAAAAAAACAAATATTAAATAATTTGGATATGTTGTATGGTAAAATGGTTAAAATTCAATTTTTCGGCAACCAGGCGTGAACTTCCTGTTAAGGCATTGGATTCTTCTTGACAAAGATATTTTTTCTTACTATTTATGACAATTTTGTCAACATGTAGAACTGATCGCGTAGTCGATTGATACGATAAAATCACAATGAAAGGAGATAAGATCAAATGTCAAAATTGATTCCACCTCATGGCGGAAAAGGTCTAACCTGCTGCTTGCTCGAAGGCGCCGAGTTGGACGCTGAAAAAACCAAAGCCGAAAGCCTCAAAAAGATTTCCATCTCTCCGCGGGAGAAAGGTGACCTGATTATGATGGGTATCGGCGGATTTAGTCCTTTGACCGGCTTCATGACCAAAGCAGATTGGAAAGGCGTTTGTGAAAGCTTTCTGATGGCCGATGGAACTTTTTGGCCCATTCCGGTCACCCTGTCTGTTACCAAAGAAGAGGCAGACAGCATCGGTGAAGGCGATGAAATTTCCCTCTACGACCCGGAAGGCGACGAAATCATGGCCACCATGAAGGTCACTGAAAAATATGAAATGACCGAAGCCGACAAAAAATTTGAGTGCGAAAAAGTGTACATGGGCGAAGGCACGCCAACCTCCGAGGAATTCTGGAAAATTGCCAAAGACGATCATCCCGGCGTCCAGATGGTCATGGAGCAAAAAGACGTCAATCTCGCCGGACCGGTCAAGGTGCTGAGCGAGGCTGAATACCCCACCAAGTACGCCGGGGTCTATGTGCGGCCGGAGCAGTCCCGCAAGATGTTCGAGGAAAGGGGCTGGAGCGAAGTTGCAGCGCTGCAGCTCAGAAACCCCATGCATCGTTCCCATGAATATCTGTGTAAGATTGCGGTAGAAGTCTGTGACGGGGTTTATATCCATTCTCTGGTCGGCAATCTGAAACCCGGTGATATCCCGGCAGAGGTACGGGTAAAATGTATCGATACCCTCGTAAAAAATTACTTCGTAGAAAAAAACGTGATCCAGGGCGGCTATCCGCTGGATATGCGTTATGCCGGCCCGCGGGAAGGCCTGCTGCATGCCACCTTCCGCCAGAACTATGGCTGCTCCAAAATGATTATCGGTCGCGACCATGCCGGCGTGGGTGATTTCTACGGGATGTTCGAAGCCCAGACCATTTTCGACAAGATTCCCCAACCTGAAGGTGAAGGCAAAGCGCTGCTGTGTACCCCGCTGAAAATCGACTGGACTTTTTATTGCTACAAATGTGACGGGATGGCCTCCTTGCGAACCTGCCCCCATGAAAAGGAAGATCGGGTTCTGCTCAGCGGAACCATGCTGCGCAAAATGCTCTCCGAAGGTGGCGAACTGCCGGATCATTTCGGCCGGGATGAAGTCGTTGCCATCCTGCGCGAGTACTACGAAGGACTGACCGACAAAGTCGAAATCAAACTTCACGGTGCGGCTACTGGAGATGACAAGTAGCAACTGACAACCAAATTGATATGTTGACTGAAAAAGGGAGTTGCCCTCGGGCGCTCCCTTTTTTATAATTCAGATTAAAGTAGCATTGCAAAACTGCCGATTGTGGAACGTTATTTTGCCAAACGCTATAAAAGACTCATTCACTGGATGTCGAACTGGAAGGTTCATCGGATACCACCCGGATATCCAGCGGTCCGGCCGCATCCAGATGCACATCGCGCTGGGGAAATGCAATCGAAATGCCTGCCTGCCGGAATTCTTTGTCGATCGCCCGATTCATTTCGTGCATCATCGGTACCCAGTCGTCGATACTTCCAACATAGACCCGCACCTCAAAATTGAGCGCATTGTCGCCGAAGCTAAGAAAGACCGCTTTCGGCTCAGGCGTTTTCTTCACCAGGGGATTTGATTTGGCCACCTTGAGCAGTAGTTTCTCGGCTAGATCCGTGTCGGAACCATAGGCGATGCCGACCGGCACCTTAAAACGAATCAAATTGTCAGTCAGCGACCAATTTATGAGTTGACCAGTAATGAATTCTTTGTTGGGCACGATGAGTTCTTTGCGATCCCAGTCCTGAATAGTGGTTGCACGAATCCGAATGCGGGTGACGGTACCATGCACTTCACCCACGGTCACAGTGTCGCCCACCCTGAAGGGTCGTTCGAAAAGCACGATTAAACCACTGATAAAATTGGCGACAATTTCCTGCAGACCGAAACCCAGCCCCACACTGAGTGCGGCAATCAACCACTGCAAGTTCGACCAACGCAGGCCGATCGTGTTCAATGCAATTAAAATTCCGATTGCGGTAATGGCGTACCGGCTGACACTGGAGTAGGCATAACGGGCCCCGGGACGCATCGGCAACCGCTTCAGCAAAATAACTTCCAGCAAGCCCGGCAGGTTGCGGCTGGCAACGATGGTGGTTGCCGCCACGATAATTGCCAGAATGATTTTGGCCAGAGTAATGGGGACTGTTTTGGGAACGCCGTCCACCACCGTACTGTAACTCCAAAATTTGATATCTTGCAATATGCCGAAGGCCGGAAACACACGGTCCCAGATAACCCACATTCCTGACAATGCAAGGATGAACAGAATCAGCTTCAAAAGCGAGCGGGTTTGTTCATCAATCTGGCGCAGCCCAATAATCGGTTGGTTCTGAATTACTGGCACACCGTCGGTATCCGCATCGGCATCCGTCTTTGAATCTGCCTTCAGTCGCAGTTCCTGATCTGCGATAGCCTTTTTTAAGGCAATTCTGCGGCGGGCCAGAATCAGTATCCGCAGCACCAAATCATTGAAGACAATCAACATTAAAACAAGCACGATGGTATTGCTAATCAGGTGACCGATTTCCCTTGCTGAATAAAAATAGCCGATCGCGATCAGCCAAATGATAGTCAGGGGCAGAAGGATGGCCAGAGGGTACCAAACATATCGCAGGCGGCACAACCAGCTTTGGGGGTATTTTTCAATCAATTCAGATGTTATGCCTCCCTTAAATCGAAGGATTCGGGCCGTAAATATGGAAAATGCCAAGGCATTCATCATCAGAGATAGTTTGGCAAGCGCATCGCTGAATTGAACTTCAGACACATTTTCCATGGCCCCCACAAAAAAGGCCAACACGAATAGAATCGGAATCAGCCAACCCAGGTTGCGTTTCAAAGTCCGCCGGCTAGTGTCATGCCATTGAAAGTGGACCTGAGCCAGCCCGTTCGATCGGCAAATATTGTACAACAGAATTAAAAAAATCAGGACACGGATAGCGAAGATCACGCCACCGGCCATACTCAAGCTAAACGGTTCCGGGTCACTGAGACGCCTTAGCTGATAGGCTGGAAATGTCAGCAAAAAGGGCCAGACAGCAGCTAGCAAGACAGTTAATCCCAGGGCCTGAATTGTCAGCAGAAAGGAGTCCTCAACCTGCTGATCAACGCACTCGGCAATATACTTCAATTTTTTGCGGGCCCAGCTGCGGCAGACGATTAGAAGCAGACCGATCAGCAACCCCAAAATCCAGCCAATCGGCTTCTGGTAGATGGAACGGCCGATGTCCTTGACTAATTGTTTCCAATTAACTGAATTGAAGAACCATTTAAGGGAGACTTCCAGCCCTTCGAGGTCATTAAAACTGATGGGCCTGGAGCTACGGATCCAAAGCAGATGGCGATCGAGCAGCTCACCAAAATCTTCGGCTGTTTTGACTATCCTTTGCTCAATAAATTCATTATTTTGCATCAATTTGAAAATTCGGTCATAGCCTGATTTCAATTTTTGGATAATATCGAGACGCGTGCCGATCAATTGTTGGATTTCCGCTTCGAGCGCGATCCGCTCAGAACTCGATAGGATGCCGACGGAACCGATCAGGCGATCTTCCAGGTCTTTGGGATCGGAAAGTTCCCGTTCCAGTCTGTCCAACTTGATTTGTTTTTCGCCGATTTCGCTCATTCGGATCTGACGGGCCTCGGACACCGCCAGATATTGATGGATACTGGGCAGTTTTAGTCGTTGGGTCCGCAGCGCCAATCCGATGGCCTCGGTGATCACGGCGAATTCAACCCGCTTTTGGGCCGTATCAAACTCTTCTTCCAGAAGTTTCAGACGGATTTGATAGTCTTCATAAAGTTTGGCCAGCTTGGTTTCTTCCAGGGTGACCTTTTCCAGATCGGCGCCCAGTTGAATATTAATGGCAAACTGCTCTTGGACA
Organism: Desulfobacterales bacterium; assembly: GCA_050114455.1. Classification (GTDB taxonomy): domain Bacteria; phylum Desulfobacterota; class Desulfobacteria; order Desulfobacterales; family JAFDCJ01; genus JAFDCJ01. The sequence continues at coordinate 8,120 of JASFSK010000021.1, forward strand.
ACCTTGGGCATCAAAGATACCTTCACCATGGCGTCCTGGGCGTCTTCCCTCGTCTGAAAGGCCTCTTGACGGCGGCGCTTCTGAAGTTCGGCCTGCCAGATTTGCAGCATGTTTTGACGGCTGTTCTCCGCTTTACGAGCAACGTCGGTTTCCAGGCTGTATAACTCGATCAACAGACTATGGCTGCGTTGTCGCAGTTCGATTAACTTGATTTCGGCCCCTAATTTGTCCCGCCCTGCTCGAAGGCTGATCATCCTGGAATAATTGAGTATGTCTTCTTCTGTGGTATCAGATATGGATTCGAGCTGAACTTGGATCTCTTTAAGCTGGCTGTTTATGGTCTTCAGTTGATCGGTTGTTTGATTGTTGAAGACCTTCTCAGCATTCAAGCGCTCCTTCCACTCCTTTAATCGGGTCTGAGCCCCTACGAGTTCGCCTTCTTTCTGAACAAGCCGCCGCTCGAGCTTTTCAGTGCTCATCCGCCGGGCGCGAGCCTTGACGGTTTCAGGTGACATGAATGGTTTTTTCAACTCGTCTTGCAACAGGTTCATCCGTTCGGGGGCTGTCTGGATGAGTTGCGCGAGTTCGTGTTCTTTTTGCCGGAGGTTGTTGGCCAATTCTAAGTGTGTAATCGCCTGGTCGATATGGGCAAGACTATCGGCCTTAACGGCGGCGTCGATATCCGCCATACTTTCAATCTCCGCACGTCTGGAATTCAGCTCTTCAATGGATAAAACTGTGGAAGCAGCTGTCATTGATGGAAGGGTGGCGGTTTCCTGGGCTTGAATCTTAGGCAGGGTTATCAACAGCAACCATATCGAACCAATAGCAATATGGCCGAAAAATTTCATCTTCATTCTCAGCATAGATTTCCTTACATGCGACAGTGCAGTAGCACTTAAGCCAGCAACCCAATTATTTTTCGGTTACTATTTGCGCCGAAATAGGCGGACCTATCAGCATACAGATTTGAAAGCCCAGGGTTTAGAAGGTTTTTTTATGATAAAGCCAGACTCAATTTAATGGCTCTATCAACTTCATTTAAACTGGCGCTACTGATTTGACCCAGGCGTCTTTCAAGCCGTTCCTTGGAGACGGTCAGAATCTGGCTTGTTTTGATGATCGAAGGGTGGTTTAGTCCTCCCTCGGGGGGATTAATCGCCACGTTCATTGGATATAACTTTACTGAGCTTGAGATAGCTGCGACTATCGTTGTTGGCGCTTTTTTATTGCCAATATCATTTTGAATGACGAGCGCGGGCCGCCTGCCAGCCTGTTCACTACATCTGGCGGGATTCCAATTCACCAGCCATACCTCACCGCGTTTGGGAAATCCTTTCATTTTAAAATCTCCCGTTGGGCTTCAAAGGTGACATCGGCAAAGGCTTTATCCTCTTCGGCCATCTCTTCATAGCCTTTTGCCATGAGTGCCTCAGTCTGTTTTTTTAGCCACAAACTGAACGCCTCTTGAGCAAGCTGGCTCTTTGCTAAATTGAGGGTTTTTGATGCTTTGTCAATCGCTGTATAAATGTCTTCATCGATAGTCAGGCTGACCTTCCTTTTGGTTCTCATTATAAGCCCCCCCATATTGCCATATTTTTTACAAGATAATAAATCGTATAATTTATACTGTCAATAGATACTATCATTGTAGCCAATAATCTGCCAACCCAACGCTGGGGTACTTTGAAGAATTAGGGCCCCCAGGATAAATATTTCAGCCCGTTTTCTGGGAAGCCTTTTTACGGCCTCCTTGATTCAAATCATCATGGGAAAGGAAGAAAAAAATGGGGAAGCTGATACAGCTTCCCCCTTTGGTTTGCATGCTTTGAATTTACTTAGAAGTTTCGCCCTGCATATTCATTGTAGGCCATCGCTACCGTGCGATACACCAGGTGAGACAGCTTCGAAAACGGCAGGTAAGCGATCAGGGCGAAAACCAGTATGAGATGAATGTAATAAATGAAATAACAAATAAACGCCCAATCGGCTAGTCTGGCAAACTGGGTCGCCATGCCGGTAACGCCCAATCCGAACGCAAGCCAAACAAGGGACCAATCCCAATAGCCGGATATCTGATCTTCTTTGGCCTTTCGGCTTTTAATCAAAAGGACGGTGCCGACAATAATGGCAATGCCACTCAGATTCGCCAGCCACTTGATCGGATTCAACTGGGACCAGGGGCCGTGTAAAGGACCATCGGGCAGTAAATAAGACCCGTAGAGAATCAGAAAAATAATACTGGTCACGATAAAGGACCCGATAAATCCATACATTGTCAACAGGTGGGCCACCTCACGATCTTTGTTCTCGGTGCATTCTGAAAACTTGTTGTGCTTCAGAACCGTTGGAATGATTTTTACCAGAGACATAAGGAACCCGACAGGTTCGATTTTCTCTTTGTTGGTCTTGCCCTCTGCCAGCGCATTTTGATGGATGTCGCCCACAAAGCGCTTGAGGCTCAGCGCGAAAACAGCAACCATGAAAATGGCGCTCGGAACCATGATGATATCCACCAGCCAGGTGGAAATGAATTTGTAGTGGGCGATCCCTGCGCTGAGATCCGGCGTAAAATCCAGCAGACCGGTAATCAATCCGACGACCAGAATCAGGACAGCCGGAATCGCCAGCAAAATCGGCAGCTTTTTGGGATCTTTGATGGCTTTGGCCAGTACTTTCGGTTGGGCATATTCTTCAACAGCATATGCACGCACGGCTGCCAGCACATCTCCTGGCTTGGCCTCCCGCGGGCACATGGTTGAACAATCGCCGCAATTGTGGCACAGCCATATATCGGAATTACCGACCAGCTTATCTTTCAACCCCCAGGACGCGGCAATCATTTCCTTGCGCGGAAAAGGCTTATTGTCCGGGGAAATCGCACAAGCCACCGAGCAGGTGGCGCATTGGTAACACTTTTTTAAATCCTCACCACCCAGTGCGCCTACTTCCTTGATAAAATCTAAATCCGGGTCGATTACGTATGTTTCCGCCATAGTACTACCTCCTATTTCCAATTGAAAAATGACGATTGAAATTGAATAATCCAATTGCTTTTAGATTGTCATTCATCATTCGCCATTCGCAAATCGTCATTCCTTAGAATCCCTTGAACGGATTCGGACCCATTTCTTCTACCTCCGCCACAAAGTCATCGATAATTTGCGGAAGTTTGTCGTATTCATCGATCGCCACCTGGAACTGTGCAACCCTTTCTTCTTCCAATGCTAAGCTCGACAGAGCGTCACCGATTTTTTTCATCCGAATCTCGGCCAGTTCACTGCCTTTTACAAAGTGGCACTGGTAGTCATCACCATGTTTGCAGCCCAGCAGAAAAACACCGTCCATCCCCTGGGCGAGCGCATCTTTGATCCAGATAACGTTGACGGACCCCAGGCATCGAACCGGAATAATCCGCACGTCTGCCGAATAGGCCATCCGGTTCAGCCCGACAATATCCAGCGCCGGGTAGGCGTCGTTTTCACAAACCAGTCCCAGAATCCGCAACGGTGGCTCGTCATAGTCGTCTTCTGAAGGTACACCGATTGCCTTGACCATGGAACCGACGCTGTCGATGCTGTAGTCGGCAAAGTTGATAATCCGCTCCGGGCAGCATCCCATACAGGTGCCGCAACGCCGGCAGCGGGCCGGATTGGGTTTGGGCGTTCCCTTGGCGTCATCATCGATGGCACCAAAAGGGCACTCCTCGGTGCAGCGCTTGCACTGGGTGCAGCGTTGGAAGAAAAAGTCGGGAAATGTCATATCTCCCGATCTCGGATGAACCGAAATGCCCCGGTTGACCGATTCAAGGCATTGGATGGCTTTCAGGGCTGCACCGGATGCATCCTCGATGGATTCTTCTACAGTCATGCTGCGCCGAATGCCGCCGGCGGCATAAATGCCGGTTCGCTGGGTTTCATAGGGAAAACAGATGAAGTTGGAATCCGCATAATCATCAAAAAGCGCATTGTCACGGAATCCGGGACCCTGCCGGTAAGCCAGATTCACCACCGGATCGTCCTTGGTGACCGGTACCATACCGGTACCCAGAACCACCATGTCGGCATTGACCTGAACTTTTTCTCCCAGCAGGGTATTGTCGGCTTCGACTATCAGACCGTCGCCATTTTGCGAAACTCCGGTCACCTCACCTTTGGTTAAAAATATTCCGGGGTCCTGCTGGATATTTTTGTAAAAGTTTTCGGTAAGACCCAGGGTCCGCATATGTTGACAGAAAACAAAGGCTTTGCCGTCGGCAAAGTCTTCGCGCACGTACTTGGCCTGTTTGAGTGCGACCAGGCTGGTGACCGCCCCCGCATAAGCGAAGTCTTTGTCGTCCCCCTGGCCGGGGCTCTGGATAAAAACCACCGATTTGGCTTCCCGGCCGTCGGACGGCCGTGCAATTTTACCGCTGGCGGCAATCTCCTCAAACTGGTGATTGGTAACAACATCGGCACTTACTCCAAAACCGAGGTGTGCAAACTCCTCTCCCTTGGGCTGATAGGGACGCCAACCGGCAGCCAGAATAACAGCACCAAATTTTTCACCGTCCGGATCTAGCGTTAAAATATCCTTTTTGCCTTCGTTAAACTCCATAAATTTCTCATGGATTTGTTCGGCGGTGAGTTCCTTACCCTTATCATCGACTTTCATCTCATCGGGCAGTGGATTCGGTACGTCAAACGGCGTTTTCTCTCCCGGTTTTTTTAGCGTTACTATGAAGTCCCCCGGCTCGCCTGCAATTCGTGCAACCACAGTTTCGGTCTTCACGCTGATGTTGGCGTAGTTGTCAAGCTCCTTTATCCTTGCTTCGATATCCGGTGGAATCAGGCTGTCGTAGGGATAAGCCCCTGGTAGTTGTTTGCGCCACTTTTTGGCATTCCCACCCAGGGCGGCTTCTTTTTCGACAATCGTCACCTCATAACCCGTTTTGGCGGCATCGATAGCAGCAGAAATACCGGTGATGCCGCCGCCGATGACCAGGATCTTGCGGCAGAAGGTATCGAGTTGATAGGGTTCGGGCAGATCGATCTTTTCCACCCGGGCCATGCCCATTTTCAAATAATCTTCGGCCAGCATCTGAACGTGATCGACAAATTCGTCGTCATCTTTTTGTTCTTCGGTGGGCGCCGGATATTTGGACCTGGGGTGCGACCATATCACCTGTTCTCTAAGGTTGACCCGGTCAACAATACAACCGTCAAATCGAAAGACATCATATAATACCCGCCGTGAACAGGCTGCAATCACCAGAGTGTTGACACCTTCCTCGGCAATGTCTTTTTTAAGAAGTTCAACGCCGTCTTTCCCGCACAGAATCGGGCAGGTCTTTACTGCCAGTCCTTCTTCTTTGGGAATATCGCAAAGTTTATCAATATCCAACGAATCGCCAATTCCGCAGCCTTCGCAGATATACACACCATATTTTTTATCCATGGAAAACCTCCTACCTGTTCACCAGAGTTTGAATCGCCTTTAAAGCCATTCCGGTTGCATTTTGATTGGATGACACCACGTCGGCCGGCTTGTTGGCACAACCAGCGGCAAACATTCCGCCGGTTTCAAAGTCATTGACGATAAAACCGTCGTCGTTATAGGTTAAATCTGCCGGGAGTTTTGACGCGGCGGTTGTGGGCTGCATTCCGGTCGCCAGCACAACCATCTCCACAGTCTGGTGGATTTTCTCGCCCGTTACGGCATTTTCGGCCACCACGGTGATGTTTTTATTCGTTGGATCTTCACTGACCTCAGCCACTTTTCCTTTGATCAGAAATATATTGTCATCCTTTTTAATTTGTTCGTAAAATCGCTCATAGCGCAAACCCGGCGTCCTGAGGTCGATATAAAACACATATATTTTGGCCTCGGGGTAGCGTTCGCGAACATAGGTGGCCTGCTTCAAAGAGGCCATGCAGCAAATGTAGGAACAAAAGGGCAAATGATTTTCATCCCGCGATCCGGCACACTGAACGAAGGCAACACTCCCGGGTTCTTTGTCATCCGAAGGGCGCAAAATTTTGCCCTGGGTCGGTCCGCTGGGAGATGCCAACCGCTCCATCATCATGTTGGTGATGATATTCGGGTGCTGACCGAAACCGAGATTGTCGATTTTGGTCGCATCGTAAGGCTCCCAACCGGTCGCCCAGACAATCGAGCCGACATTAAACTTCAGCGTCTTGGCCTCCATATCGAGGTCTACTGCATCATACTTGCAAGCCTCCTTACATCGTTGGGCGTCATCGCTGCCGATAATCTGCGGCGAAATCACGAAACGAGCCGGAAAGGCCATTTCAAAGGGTAGATAGGCGCCTTTGACCTTTTTCATGCCAAAATCGAATTCGCTGTCAACCTCGGTTTGGCTGGCTTCGGCGCAGTCGCCGCAGCAGGTGCAGTTTTCATTCACATACCTCGGCGCAAGTTTAATGGTCACGTCATAGTTTCCGGGCGCTCCGTCAACCTTTTCAACGTGAGCCATGGTCAAGACTTTTATTCTCGGATTATCCTTGATGCGCCTGAAATTAATTTCAAGCCCACAGGTCGGGGGACAGAGTTTGGGAAAATATTGATTGAGCTGTGCGACTCGTCCGCCCAGAAAAGGATTTTGTTCCACCAGGAAAACTTCATACCCCACTTCGGCGGCTTCCAGGGCCGCAGTCAAGCCGCTGATACCTCCACCAACGACTAAGATACTTCCACTAGCAGGGGCTGCTTTTTCTTCTGTCATGCTATCCCTCCGTGCAGTTTATTTTTTATATTGAACATCAGGGGCTATTAATGATGGTGCCTTTGGCGATATCCTTTGTTTTGAATATCTGAATGCTTAAAAGCTCAATGATGCAAAATTCACAAAGCCCTTAAGCCTGCAGACAGGCCGATTGGATATCGCCTGTGGATCTTTTGCCATATTCTTGTCGAATGAGTTCAATTGAATTATACGAGGTTCTTGTCTGGGTGCTATGGATAGACACGCTGTTATTAACAAAAACCTCCAGGTGTCAAAAGACACCTGGAGGCATTATTTCACCGACAATACATCATAGTCGATTTTCCGTTAGTCTTTGAATATCTTGACATAGTCTTTCTTATAGATATCCCATTTCTGCTCTTTCGGATCGAATTTGGAATTGACGAAGCAGAACCAGTTCTCGTCGTCCTGACCCGGATAATCGGCTTGATAGTAGAAGCCGGGATAGCGGGTTTCTTTGCGGAACTGGATGTGCCGCAGATGGGATTCAACGGTCCAGATACGGTGGATAATCTCCCAGGCGCGCATGAGCTCATGTAGATCGCCGGCAGCCAGTTTCTCACAGTCTTCTCTCATCACTGACAGCAGATCCATCACGATTTCCAGATTCTTGCTGGTGGTCTGGTAGAAAGTCGCCGTTCCGGCACCATATTCGTGGGTGGCCTTCATCATGCGGTACATCATGCCATTGGGTTTGATATAGTTGGGATTAAAATCCGCATGGGTGCTGAAGCCTTCATTATCAAAGAAGGTGCGCACCGGTTTGTAAACCAGGTCGACCAGTTCCTCGTTGCTCTGGGCAATGGCCGGTGAGAAGTCGGCATGGTCTTTGGCGTATCGCACCATCTGCTTGGCAGCCATCCGGCCTTCCGCGTGAGAACCGGAAGAGAACTTATGGCCGGAGCAACCAACACCGTCACCGGAGGTAAACAGGCCGTTGACTGTGGTCATGCGGTTATAGACCTTGCCATTGTCGGCCTTGATTTTATAAGCATCCGGCACCCAATCCAGATCCGGACCGGAGGTCCACAGACCGCAGCAACCGGAGTGTGATCCGAGCAGGTAAGGTTCCGTCGGCATAACCTCGGAATTTTTCTTTTCAGGCTCGGTATCCGTCGCGCACCACAGGTTGGCCTGACCGCAGGTCATATCCAGGAAATCTTCCCAGGCTTCGGATTCAAGATGCTTGAGCTCTTTTTTATCCATGGTCTTGCCAAGCTCGGCCAGAGCAGTCACCGTATCCATCATAATCGGACCGCGGCCTTCTTTCATCTCGAAGAGCATCAGATGGTTACGCAGGCAGGTCGGGGTAATGGCGGCGGTGCCATAGGGCGCATATCTTTCCAGCTCGGCTTTGGCCGCATCGCTGCCGGCAAAGGCTTCGCCCAGACCGTTGAGGGTTTTGGCCTTGAACAGCAGGAACCATGCACCCACGGGGCCGTATCCGTCTTTAAAACGAGCCGGGGTGAAACGGTTTTCCATCATGGACAGCTCGGCACCGACTTTCATGGCCAGGGTATAGGTGGAGCCTGAGTTCCACACCGGATACCAGGCACGGCCCTTGCCCTCACCCACACTTCGGGGCTGGTAGATATTTACCGCGCCGCCGCAGGCAACCATCATGGATTTGCATTTAATGATAAAAACTTTGTTTTCCCGGACGGAAAAACCGACCGCGCCGGCGATCTGATTCTCGTTGTTGGCGTCCAACAGCAATTCAACGATAAATACCCTTTCCAGAATGTTTTCTTCGCCGATGGCCAGTTTGGCGGCTTCGGCAACGATTCGTTTGTAGGATTCGCCGTTGATCATGATCTGCCATTTACCGGTGCGTACGGGTTGGGCGCCGGCTTTCAGCGTCCCCATCTTTTGGCCTTTCTTACCGTCCAGGTTCTTGCCTTCTTCGGATTTCTTCCAGATCGGCAGTCCCCACTCTTCAAACAAATGCACGGAGTCATCCACGTGGTTACCCAGATCGAAAATCAGGTCTTCACGGACAATTCCCATTAAGTCGTTACGCACCATGCGCACGTAGTCTTCGGGGGTATTGTCGCCGACATAAGTATTGATAGCGGAAAGCCCCTGGGCAACCGCGCCGCTTCTTTCCAGGGCAGCCTTGTCCACCAGCAGCACGCTCTGGTCGTCGGACATCCATTTTTTGACCTCAAATGCCGCCCCGCAGGCCGCCATGCCGCCGCCCACGATCAAAATATCAACTTCTCTTTCCTCGACTTCCGGGTCCCTTACAGCCTTGAGCTCACCCAAAGGTTTATTTGGTAATGCCATATTTGCATCCTCCTTATTTTCACATATTAAATTTTAATTTTATCAACAGTGGTTTCTTGCAGGGTCTGTGATCTTAAGCCAATTCTCCTGCATCAGGGGCACGTAATGCTGCACCGTCCGCCTCTTCGGTAGACAGGAGTTCGCTTTCGACGTCCTGACCCTTTAGATCCAAATAAGCATTTGCCTGTCCTTCGGGGGTAGTCCGGATAGGGAACTTAAATCGTTTTATGAGACCGTTGCGGAATTTGCAGGTCCACATGACATCTTCCGTCCCGAGCATCGGCATGACATTGCTTCCCAAGGGAACAAAATCCGCATATCCTCTCACTTCAATGGCCTGGGTCGGGCAAATCTTGACACAAGAAAAGCACTCCCAGCATTGATCGGGCTCCTGATTGTAGGCCTTCATTTCATTGGGCTCTAAAACCATCAGGTCGTTGGGACAAATGTACATACATGCGGTCTTATCCCCGCCTTTACAGCCGTCGCATTTTTCATTTATTACGTAACTTGGCATTTATGATACCTCCTAAATTTTGTTAACTTCGATTTTGTTTCTTTTTAATTATCTGTTATTGATCAAAAAAGCTCCCTAGTTAATTTGCACCTCCCTTCGTAGTGTTGACCTAAAGCGGATCGTTTAGGCTTTTATTGAATTGATATTTGGGCATTTTTGCAACCGCAACCGGAACCCA
>JASFSK010000022.1:0-17691 GCA_050114455.1 Desulfobacterales bacterium
ATTTGCTTTTAATAAGGTTCAAAACTTTTTTGGCTTTTTCGCTGCTCATCAATCGATCATTGAATATCTGGGCGACACGAAAATAGGCCTTGGGTACCAGCGAATTATCGGGATAGGATTTTACAATAAGATTGTATACTGCTAAAGCTGCTTTGGTCTTGCCGGTTTCGTTAAGCCAACCGGCCAACTTGAACAGAGGATCGGCAGCCGGGAGAAATTTGCTGTCAAGCTTCCGGCATTCTGTAAAAACCGTAATGGCTCTATTTTTTTGATTGTTAGCGGTTAATATATCCAGATGGTTAACCGCGTGGGTTAACATACCGTCTTTTCGTTTGGTCATTTTAAGCAGGTTATAATAACGTTCGGAAAGGTCTGGGCCGCAGATCGGCTGATGTAATGTTAATTTTTCAATGAGTGCGATCGCTTCATCCAGCTTGCCGTCCTGGATCAGCGGGGCCACTTCACTCAACACAATTGCATCCGGGTCTGTCTGCCCGGACTCATAGTCTTCGGCGGTTGGATCTTTGAAATCCTCATAATCGACCCGGTAGCCTATTTTTTCAGAATATTGCAGGATCACATACCCCATGAGATGGTAGGAAACAATGGTGTAAAAGCTTTTTGCAAAATCAAACAGCCCCAATTGCAAATCAGGAGGCAGGAACTTTGTAAAATACTGGGCCAGATAAGCCGGCGCACTGCCGAGGAGAAACAGAAAAAAATTCATCAGAAAATAGGCCCAGCCGATCCTGAAAGCCAACCCGACAAACACAACGGGATTAAGGGCATGGATCAGGCTGCCGGTCGTCACGAGGAGGATGACCATCGATGGCACAAAAAATAGGGCTGTAAATAAAAAGACAATTCCCACCAGAATCCCGATCTTGGCGGTGATCCAACCAAAAGCGATAAAGATAGCGATATAAATGCCAAACTGCTTGAAGACCTGAAAGAAATCCTCGGATATCGTTTTGCTGCTGATGGCGGGCGGTTTGAGGTTTCCACCGGCTGTAGCCTTGAGGGATTCGAATGAATACTTAACAACGATCAACCACATTAGTCCCTTGAACAGGGCACTGAATAAGCCGGGACCGGACAGAAGCATCGATACAAACGCAAGAACCGCGATCAATATCATGGGGTGCATGGAAATCGGGTAGGAAAAAATCCGCGGCATGCGGTTCCAGAAAGGTTCGATTAGATTTTGTACACCGATCCAGTCCACGGACTGATTACACTTGGGGCAGAAGTGCTGGGTTTGGGTTATCCCATAACTTTCAGTGTCACGTTTTACCGCACACTGGGGACACAACAGTGCTTCACATTTCGGACAATGCCAGTGTGCTCTTCTTGTCGGATGACCATCGCAATTTTTTTTCATGATCATTGGTATCGGGAAAAATATCAGAAACTTTAGGCATCAAAGCGGGTTTTGAAGGTAGGATCCTCATTGTGGAAAATACAAATATCGAAATGCGAAACGAATACGAAACGCTGATGTTCCAATATCTAAGAAATAAAAAAAACAAAAGACCGATCTTTTCAACGAGATCGGTCTTTTGAGCTGGATCGATTCGCAGATTATGCTGATTCGATAAATTTATTCGAGCACCATCAAAACCTGATTCGTGGCAACTTTATCATCAACGTTGACTTTGATCTCTTTGACGGTTCCGGCCTCTGACGAAGGAATGGCATTTTCCATCTTCATTGCTTCGAGGATCAACACCTCCTGATATTCTAATATCTCTTCTCCCACATTCACCAGGATGTTGATAACCGTTCCCGGCATTGGTGCTACGATTTCTTTGCTCATGCTCACTTTCCTCCCTTTGGTATAGTGTTGGGGTTCAAAAATCAAGACACGGGTTTTAGTGGTAATCAGACCTCAAATAGACCTGCATCTTATATGAAAATTTTTGATACTTAAAGGGACCTTGATTGTCAAGCTTAAAGCAGAAATTCGGTGTTTCTTTTCTACAAAGTTTTTATGCTTTTTAAATTGGCGGGCTGTCATATATCCTTGACGTGCGATCTATGTTTATATATGAATAACAGTTTCGAGCCCGTTCGAAAACAGCATAGAATCTAGTGTATTTTACAGCACGGGATTATGGACACGCCTTGCCATCATATGGCATTAGGCCGTCTTTCGCGTCGTTGGTTACCGATATTCGGCAATTTAAACCTGGGAGGAAAAAAATGAGACCATATTTTGAAAAGATGCAGGAATTTGGACAAGAGCTGAAAGCCGGTCAGATAAAAAGCACCGAAGCAAACGTGGGCAAACTGGAAGAGGTGGAATCCCAGGTTGCTGAAGCGGTCCAAAAAGTAAAAAATGCCGGAATGCCGGCGGAAAAAATCAACGCACGCGGGCAGCTCACTGTCTGGCAGCGTCTAAAATATCTGGTAGATGAAGGCACCTGGTGCCCGCTGCACACCCTGTATAACCCCAATGACAATGTCGAGGGCACAACCAACGTCATCGACGGTCTCGGAAAAATTTCGGGAAAATGGGCGGTAATCATTGGTTTTGACAACAAAGTGTTTGCCGGTGCCTGGCTTCCGGGACAGTCCGAAAATGTTTTGAGATGCACAGATTTGGCCAAACGGCTGAATATCCCGCTGGTATGGCTGGTTAACTGCAGCGGTGTAAAATTAACTGAACAGGAAAAATTTTATGCCGACCGTCGGGGATCCGGGACCACCTTTTTTAGGCATGCCGAGCTTAACCAGGAGGGTATTCCGGTGCTTGCCGGCATCTATGGAACTAATCCGGCCGGAGGCGGTTACCAGGGCATCAGCCCCACCATTCTTTTTGCACATAAAAACTGCAACATCGCTGTGGGCGGCGGTGGTATTTTAAGCGGCATGTCACCCAAGGGTTACTTTGACCTGGACGGCGCGGAGCAGTTGATTGCGGCAGCCAAGCAGTTTAAGGTCGAACCGCCGGGAACCGCTAAAATTCACTATGATGAAACCGGATTTTTCAGGTATGTATTTGAGACCGAGGAAGCGGTGCTCGATGGTCTGAAAGAATATATGCAGGATATTCCGGCTTACAAACCCAAATTCTTCCGGGTGGCCGAGCCCAAAGACCCGCGATTGCCGGCCGAAGACATTTATCGTCTGCTTCCTTTCAATCAAAAACAAATGTACAATTTTGACGAAATTCTGGCCCGGCTGGTGGACGGAAGCGAACATATGGAATATCGACCGGGCTATGGTCCCGAGGTATATACCGGACTTGTAAAAATCGACGGTTTTGCCGTTGGCGTCATCGGCAATCGCCAGGGGTTTTTCGGCGAAGATTATCCCGAATATGCTCCCTATCCGGGCATCGGCGGTAAGCTCTATCGCCAGGGCCTTATCAAAATGAACGAATTTGTGACCCATTGCGGTCGGGATCGGGTGCCCATTATCTGGTTTCAGGACACCAGTGGCATTGATGTTGGTGATATCGCCGAGAAAGCGGAACTGCTGGGCTTGGGCCAGTCATTGATATATTCCATTCAGCAGACCGAGGTTCCCATGATGCTGGTTGTGTTGCGAAAGGGAACCGCCGCTGCCCATTACATCATGGGCGGACCCACCGCCAACCGTCACAACGCTTTTACCCTGGGTACGGCCACCACTGAAATTTACGTGATGCATGGTGAAACCGCGGCCGCGGCCAGTTTTTCCCGCAGGCTGGTAAAGGAAAAAGATGCCGGGCGACCACTTGAGCCGGTCATTGAAGATATGAACAAGCTGGTCAAGGAATATAATGATTATTCCAGACCGGCTTATTGTGCGCAACACGGTTTGGTGGATGAAGTGGCCAAAATGACCGATATTCGGAGCTACCTGGTCGCATTTGCCGGGGCCGCCTATCAGAATCCCAGATCCATATGCCCTCACCATCAGATGATGCTGCCCAGGATTATCAAGGGCTGATCTAAGATTGCCCATTAAACAATACAGAAACATATCTGTTCAGCTGCTAAGTCGCAGAGAAGCAAAATTTAATATTCTCTGCGACCAGCGCGTTTTCCGCGCTAAAATACCTTTCGAAAATGAAACTCCGACATAAAATAAGCAAGGGGTTGATTGTCATCACCCTGATGATTTGTTGGAATACCCCCATATTCGCCGGTGAATCAGAACTCCGCCAATCCGACATCATGGAGGGAATTGCCCTGTCTTCCGAAGAGGCCGTCAACGGCAGCCTGCTGTTGCTGGAAATTGACATCCACAAGCTGGACCCACCGGTCAGAGAGATTCAGCTCCAATTCAAGCAGTACCAATATCCGGCGTATCCCCATCCGATTCGTCCGACTGATACCTTTTTCGGTTTGATCGCCATTCCTTTTCGCGCAAAGCCGGGGCCGGCGGAATTGGAATTGACATGGAAAAACACCATGGGCAAGCATAGCAGGAAGATACCATTTCGGATTGTTGCCGGAAAATATAAAACCGATGAGCTGAAGGTGGATTCCTCCCGTGTAAATCCGAATAAAAAAAACATAACCCGGGCTCAGATAGAAGCCCGCAAAATCAAACGTATCTATGCCGCCGGCATCCGCGAACGGTTGTGGCAGGATGATTTCCAGCTGCCCATGACCAGTGAAATAACCAGTCCCTTCGGTAATAAACGGGTGTTTAATGGACAGTTGAAAAGCTATCACAATGGTGTCGATTTCAGAGCTCGCACCCCAAAACCTGTTTACGCAGCCAATGCCGGTGTAGTTAAACTAGCCGAAGATCTATTTTACTCCGGCAAGGCGGTGGTCATCGATCACGGAACCGATATTTTTACCATTTATGCCCATCTGAGTAGAATCGATGTGGCTTCCGGCCAGCGCATTGAAAAAGGTCAACGTCTCGGTCTGAGCGGCGCTACCGGACGGGTCAGCGGGCCGCATCTTCACTGGGGCGTCAAAATCAAAGGAGTGGCCGTAAATCCTATTCAACTGATTGATATCCTATCGTCATTGTTTCCGGAACACTGATTTTGGAAATAAATGTCAGCTGTCATAAAGCCGAGCATTCTCCTCTGATAAACTAATTCCACCATATATAGATAAATTAAGATTTACTACAACAACATTTTGTGATAATAAATGCAATTTCAATATTGGTAGCGAGGCCTGAAAAGAAAATTTTCAAATTTGAGGGATTGGGGAGTAATCTTAATGCGGAAGAAAAATGTTATGGACTGGCTCAGAGCGATGCTTTCGATGGCTTTTTATATCGGACTGTTCGGTTGCATCGGGTATTTGATTCAGGCGGTTTTTTCGTAATTAATGTTTGATCGGCCTTTGCGTTGTCTCCAAAATCTAAACTCCGACTTCACCTCTTTGAATTGACTCGGCAAGATTAGAATGGGATATCAGAAAGTCCTATCAGATTTAAATAACTATGGTAATGACTAATAGGATGGCAAAAATGCCGATCCCATACAACGCGAGTATCAGGTAATGGTATCGCCAGTTGAGTTGTGAATCCGATTCCAATAGTACACTGTGCCTGAACAGTGTACCGGATAATTTATCCGCCTCCGGCGCCGGGAAGATTAAACTTGCCAAATACCCGGCGCCGAATGCCACCAAAAACCCGATCACATTCCACCACAGCCAGGAAATATCGGGTGCAAACCGCCACAGCCAGAGATTGCCTGAAAACCCGGCGGTCATTCCGCAGAGGGCACCCTGACCGTTGGCCCGATGGCTCAGGATTCCCATCAAAAACACCGCCAGCAGGGGTCCGTTGATCAATGATCCGATTTTATTGACCGATTCGATGATAGTCGGGGAAATGTCCCCGACGTAAAAAGAGAATGTCAGACACACCACTCCCCAGAAAATGGTAAAAATTTTGGACAATAGAATTTCGGTTCGGTGCGAAAAACGTTTTTTTGCTAAACCACCAACTAAATCCTGCATGCTTACCGCGCTGAGGGCATTTAAGGTCGAGTCCAACGAAGACATCGCTGCGGAAACCAATCCAACCATCACCAGACCCATCAGTCCGTGGGGGAAATGATTTAAAACAAAAATGGGTACAGCCAAATTGTAATTGGCAGATCCGTTTTCATTCAGCGGCAGCATGGCAACAAAATCCGGCTGAAGTTTGGCGTAAGCTCCCAGGCAAATTCCCAGAAAACAATAGGACACAACCAACGGAAAACGCAGCATACCGTCTAAAAATAGGGCTTGCCTGGTATCAGCCACACTGCGGGTTGAAAGCTCTCGTTGCGCCTGGGTCTGGTCGCAGCCATAATAGGAAAGATATAGAAACAATCCGCCCAGCAACATGGGCCAGAACGCAAAGGTTTTCCCGTCTCCTAGACCATGATGTCTAAAATCCACCGCCTGCAGACGTCTGGGGTCAAATCCGGAAAACACCTCATCGAGTCCGCCAACCAGCTGAACGGCGATCCAAACCGCCATCAAAATGGCGCCAAAAAGCACCGTTATCTGAATAACGTCCGACCAGATCACCGCACGCATGCCGCCGAGTACATCGTAAACAACCGTGATGCCACCCAGTAGCAGCACTGCCGCCCAGAAAGGCAGATTCAGACAAACCATTAAAACCAGACTGATACCATATACTGTAACCCCGGTGGAAAAGGCACGTAACAACTGAAACAGGATACTGACTGCCAGCCTGGTTTTACGGTCAAAGCGTCTTTCAAGATATTCATATAAAGATATGAGGTTGAGTCGCCGAAATACCGGGAAAACCACCGCCATTAAAATAATCATGGCAAAAGGCACCGCCAGCTCGTATTGCAGCCATAAAATCCCGCCCCCCGCAGCAAAAGCGACGAATGCCGGCGCTCCCAGCAAACTGTTGGTCGAGCACTGGGTAGCTACGGTGGACAGGGCAATGGGCAACGGCGCAGTAGTATTGCCTCCCAGATAATAGTCCCGCGAGGTTTTCTGCCCCCTGGCCAGGATAAAACTGAGCCCGACCATAGCGGCGAGGTATACGATGACGATCAACCAGTCAAGTAAGTTTAAAGACATTGAAGGCACTTGCGATGGCGTGTTTTTATCCCCTTCAGGGCATGGCTCGGCTGGCTGAGGGTAACCATTTTTGTCAGTTGACCCGTCTTTCACGGCTTCTATTCAATGTGACCCCAAGAATTGCCACGATTGTAGTTTACCTGGGTGGCTCTGACAGGCCCTGGTGCTCACGTATCACCACCAAAGCCAATGCGATCCATATCAGGACCAGTATCACGTTGACAACGAAAAAGGATTGGGTCGATAGGGCCAGCAGCTGAACCCCGATGAGGACCGTAAGTGCCGCGATGCCGTCACCGATTCGGACGCAGAGCGAATCGATGGTGGGTTTTCCCTTGTACTTCATCTCTGCTGAAACAGGCAGCCAGAGCACGTTTCGAGCTGTATTGTTGATCGAGTAATCCGTCGCGTTCTCGGCTATCTTCATGGCCTTGACAATGGCCAAAATCGGGACCAGAGCCATGGCGGTGTATGAAATCAATGCTATCACGGGCATCGTGAGTAAAATCAATCCGAAGCCTCCGAATTTGAGCAGACGTGAGGCCACGAAGGCCTGCAGAAGCAGGGCAAAGACGTTCACCCAGAAATAAAAATTGCCGTAAAAAGCGGTGGTGCCGTCCCGCGTGAACACCAAAAGCGCCTCGGAATTGGTAATTCCTTTATCGAGCGCTCTTCCTCTTAAAAACTCCTGGACCACCCTAAAGAGCAGATTTTCACCGTTGGTGTTAACCCAGCTTAAAAGCAGGGTGATCACGGCAACGGCAAGCAGGAAACGACTGGAAAAAACAATGGAAATTGCAGTGCGTTTGGACACCTCGAAGCCGGAATCGGGAGCTTTTTTCTGTCCTGTATTTTGATTGGGCCTGCCGCGATCTGAGATTTTGCTGAGTGCAATGGAAGCCGCCATTGGTACCATGGCGACAATCAGAAGCCACTCGGTTCCGAAAATTCGGGAGTCAACCAGTATGCCGGTGATCCATGAGCCGCACACAGCACCAGCCGTTGCCCCGATGGCAATCAGGGGAAACAGGCGATGCCCGTGCGGCTTAGAGTAAAAGTCAGCGGCATAAGCCCAGAATTGGGCCACCATGAATACGCCGAACATGCCAACCCAGAGATAGAAGATAATGCCGGTATATGGAAGTTTTTCGATGAAAAGCCCGGGCTGGATCGCCCAAAAAACAGCCATGTTCGACATGCAGAAAACTGTGGAGCGCGTGATCAGGTCGCTTCGCCGCCATCGGCCGGAAAGACGGCCGTAAAACCACACCACGGGAATAAATAGAAGGCTCTGCCCAAAGCTGGAATACGCCTTGACCTCCATCTTGGTAAGCCCGGAGATGTCGGAAACGGCAATCCAGCCCTCTCGCAGAGGTTTAATGAAGTAGTAGGCGCACAAAATAAGAAAGATATTGGCGAACATCAGCAGGGCGGTTTTACCCTCTCCCTCATACACATCCGTGAAAAGACAAAGGAGCCTGTCCAATTTCGAAGGTTTCACCGGCTTTCGGATCCTTTCACCGTTGCTCTTCATGATCTGAGAGTGATGGATCCGGAGGGGTCGTTCTATCAAGGGCCAATTTGAGCTGTTCCTGCAATTTCCGGGTGACTTTCCCGTCTACTTTCAATGTTTGTTCTTTTTGGAAGGCCTTGATGGCTCGAGTCGTTTTGGGCCCTAGCCTACCGTCGATCTTGCCGACGTTGTAGCCCAGCTCAAAAAGGGATGTCTGGATATTTGCTATTTGCAAACGTTCTGCCTGCCTTTCGCCGAATCCGATCAAATTGCGGCCAAAGGCCAATTCCGGCGCAAGCTGCCCAGGGGGTGTCGGCTGCTTTGGATGGTAGGCTTCGATCATGCGGTGGATATGGGTCGATAGGGTTTGATGATCCACCGCAGCATTTTGATAAAGGACGTTGGAAATCAGGGTCGACAGGTAAAACAACCGATTCATGCCCGCCGGTGTTTCCACGATGGCCACCGAATTCATATAATTTTTTACATTGCCTTGATATTTTTTGCACGTGAATCCCGCTTCGGATTTGCAGCTGTATAAGGATCCGGATTTGAAATATACCGCGGAATCACCCAAGGCAGGTGATGAGGCATATCGGATGCGCCGTTCGGTCGTATATAGCAGCCGCTTGATTTCCCGGCTGGAAAACACATCCACCAATCGACCCTGCTCCATCAACAAAAGTAAACGCAGGAGCTCCTTGGCGGTGCCGTAGCTGTTAAGGCCGGTGGGCACGCGTTGTTTGCCGTAACGTGTAAAAAAGCTGCCTTGGCGAAACTGCTGCAGGTTCAATCCATTGCGGCGCAGGGGATCCAGAAAGGTCTGCTCGTAAAGCTGACGCAGCTGTTTGCGAGGGGTTTCTTTGAAAAACCGGTCGGCCCTGTCATTTGAGACGGGAAAATCCCTGCCGAAATGCCTCAGGAGCATGGCGGTTTTCATCACCATTGAAGCTGCCGCGTTGGAGCTGGCAGAAAGGGTCCAATCGAGATATTCCCAGAGGGATCCCCGATCGCCCTGCTGCAGTCTTCGAATTAGGAGGGTTCCGGTATCCGGGTTCCAGATACGAACTTTGTGATGGTCTTTTTGGATAAATTCGTCAGCCGTGACGACAATTTCACGCAAAAGTCGTTTGCGGGTCTCAATATCCTGCGGATACAAATCGGCCAGCACTTGAAACACGGCTACAGCAGCTGCGATTTTGCCGACGCTGCCGACGTTTTGCCTGTAATCGGCGCGGTGTTCGGCATATCGGGGATGCTCGGGGTCTGAGAGGTCCAGAACGGCGATGCCATAGCGATCGGCCTTATCGCCTAAGAGATGAAAAATGCGGGCACTGAATTCCGGATCGGGCTCCGGCAAATTCAGATTCGGATGATCCAGCAACCGCAAATCCACCAAATCCGCGGGCAACAAGCCACCTGGAGGTTGTCGCAGACCGCGCATCTTACCGAAAACCGCCAATCGGGCTGCCTCGATACGGCGAATCCCGGTTTCAGGATAGGCATCCAGGGGGTACGCAAAGCAAAGACCGGGAAGCAGCAAAAGCAGTATAATGTAAACAAATGCCAAATAATGTTTCATTTCTTGACCCTGATCCGGGATAGACCGGAAACAACAAATTACAAGCACCAAATTACAAATAAATTCCAAATCTCAAATAAGATCAAAAGACAATTGTTTGGAATTTTGAATTTTGGTCATTGTTGTTTGTTTGGTATTTGTGTTTTGTTATTTGAACTTATTATCACTGAAACCTGAGAGGATTTTTCTCTGACAACCAACATAACTTCAAATGAAACTTCACCGGAATCAAAGAAGTGGCTCATCCAAGTTCACTGTTTTATCGCGCTGGGAGGTCATATCCGTATCCAGATTTTTCAGGTATTCGTTGCTGCGGGCCTGAACGCTTTCGAGAAAAGGCCGAATCTGAAAAAGTTGTAATTTACCTTCGACAAAACCAAACTCGATGTCGGCAGGAGCCGGTGTTCCTTCAGCATCAATGAGCAGTGGATACCGCCGGGGCAGGTCCTGGGCCAGATTGATGAGTTGCCGAATCTCATTCGGTTTGAGAACTGTTTGAGGATCCTCTACCAGCTCTTTAACAACACCGCCGCTGGGATTCAGCACCCGGCGCCAGGGGGCCGTGGCCTGGGCCAGCATACGGACGTCTCCCGTCTTGATATTGATCCGCAATGATTCGGCAGCCTGCCCGTCAACGGCCCCGCCGACCCCTTCATTCACTGCAACTGAAAGCCATTCTTTATCGCCGGTATCAATATCCTGGGTCACCATTACGCCCGATTTTTCGGAAGGCACGCTGCGCATCAGAAGAACGGATGCATAGACGTGTTGCGGCAGCGACATGTGCGATTGACGCCAGGCAAAGGCGCGCTTGCTGAATGGTGATGCCCATACCCTGGGGATGGCTGCAACGATATTCTCAAAGCCCACCACGTTCGGAATCGTTTTGTTCAACCCGGCTCCGGTAAATCCCGGCAGGTCTTCCACATTGGTATCACTGCGCACAAATACGCCATAAGTCCCGTCCGGGCCAAACACCTTCTCCATGGCCTCAGCCAATCGCTGTTGGTATTTAGGATGAAATCGGATTTCCAGCAGATAATCTTCGACCCGCTTACGGAGAAATTCCAATTTTTTTTCACGGTCGCCCGAACCGGCCCCCATAGCTTGAATTTCAGCATATTCAGCCTCCATCCACTGAAAAAGGGTCTGCGAACGGTTGTCGGTCGGTTGATCCAATAAGATGCGAAAAACACCGAAAGGAATCGCCAGACCATCTGCAACCGCTTCGGGGTAATGGTGATATAGTTCTCCCAGATTGGCTGCCTTGGGCCCGACTGCTCGGCCGGAATCTTTGGCACGTAACTGGCTTAATGGCAAAAAACTGCTTTTTTTGAGGTCAAGCTTTTCCAGGTCGGGCTGAATCAAGGTATCTGAAGCCGTTTGTTGAGCAAATATATGATTCAACTGTCCTTGATCCAGCATCAGCTGAACAGACCCGGCCGGACTGACGGCCAGAATGACACTTTTCCCATCATAGCCGACCAGCTCAGGGATTAAGCTCTCATCGATAGCAACATTGGGAATGCCCAGATTGCGCGCGAGCAACTGCACATGGGATAGAGGATTGCCTTCGCCGGCCGTCAGGATGCCTGCTACCGGCGGCAATTCTGCAATCGTTTCCGGCAATAAATAGATGCCTTGCGAGTCAAATTCTTCACGGTTTGATGCAGATTTCAGACGTATTTTCCCGCGGGCAAGCCCGGGATTGAGGCTGCGCAATCCGGCACCGACGTCCCGACCGAAGAGCTCGTGGCGCAATCCCACAAGTTGATTGACATCGCGCAGCAGCCCATTCAGTACACCGGAATAAAAAAACAACGGACTTGCCCTTAGGGCATCCTGAATGACACGGTCGACCAAGGGCTCAATCTCCACCAATTTGCGTTTGCTTTCGTTAAAATGGAAACCAAGCCATTGCGTTCCCCAACCTGGCACCCGGGCCAAGTAGTCGAGGGCCGCCTTGTAAGTCTCGAGCGATGTTTCGCCACTATCAATTTTTGCGAACGTATCCATTAATTCTTGTAGCTGAAGGGCAGAGATAAGACCGGCACCATAAACGGCAAGGCTGCTATCCTTGAGCCATTGCAAACGTTTACGACGGGAGGCGGCTTGTATCTCCTGCATCAGATCCCTGCCCGCAGCATACTGTTCCGTCTCCATCGCCAAGCCGACTTCAACAGCCGCCAGCCGGAGTTCGGAACCCTGTATATTTAGAAGCTGTTCTCGAATTTTCGCCATTACCCTGCAGGCTGTTGTGAACCGCACGCCGGGATCGTTTTCGGAATCCAATATACCGATAGCCAACTTAATTTCGTGGGCAAGTTCGGGGTTGTCAGTAATTTTAACTTGAAATTCTTTCAAACGTTTGGATGCTGACTCGGGAGCAAAAACTTTGTCAATTTCCACCGCCAGGTTTTCATATTCCGCTGCCAAATCCCGATCACGAAGGCCCTCAGCATAGTCCCGAACACGCCGGGCATCCTCCCGATCCGGCTGATTATGCATTTTGACGCGCAGCGGCAAGAACTTTTCATCTTTTTCGGAAAGCGCAAGAGATAATTGGCGAACCTTTGCGACGCTGATGGTTTCAGCACCATGTTCCAAAAGGTTTGCACCGATCCGAAGCGGAATGAAGCCACGTGATACCCAAATATCTTCGCCGGCAAGTCCCAGCAACAACTCTCTTGCCTTAGCGGTTTCGTTTTCAACCTGAACCGCCCCACGGTAATAGCGGGCTTTGCGAAAAATCCAACCATCGTCGGCGGTAATCAGAAATTTTTCTATCAAGATCTGATTATAAAGATCTGAATATCCCCGGGCACTCGTTATCTGGTCCAGGTCGAGGGACGCCAAAACATTGGCGATATAATACCCGCCGGCGCGCAGGCGCTTCACCCGATCGGTCCACTCCCCATGTTGGACCCCGCCATCATGATCCCTGCAGGCATAGGGTTTCGGGGGCAAGACGGTCCCGTCGTTGCAAAACCAGCGAATCCGTGCAAAAGGGCCCCTGGAGGAGATCTTCATTTCCGTAATCCACTGGCGCAAAGTTTCACGGGAGGGTAATTCTGAGACAGCCTCGGATATAAATGTTGACAACAATAGAAAAAGGGCGATAAGAGGGACACGGAAGGCAACCATTGGCTTGCAAACCTTTTAAATTCTGTAAGTTGATGGAAACGAAATCTATTAATTTCAGGGTAAGCCAGCTTCCGGGGAATGTCAAGCATCACCATCGCCTCTGCAGGCTCACGTCACATAAGAAACTAGCCGAATGGATCTACTATAGTTATTTTCCACTTGATTTTTTCCTTTACATAAGTAACAATGTGGTAGTCATGAAGAAATTGATCGAAATTATAGCCCTCTGTACTGCGCTGTCCCTGATAGCTGTCGGCCCGGTTTCCTCCTATCGGTTGCCGGCAGATCTGGTTGAAAGCTGTGACCCGGTCTTGCAAAAAGGTCTGGAAAAGTGTCTGGTATCCTTAAACCTTAAAAGAGCCACCCTTCATAAGGCCCTGAGTATCGTACTGGTGGATATCACCGACCCCACTGTTCCCCGGATGGCTTACGTCAACCCCAATGAAATGATGTATGCCGCCAGTTTGCCCAAAATTGCCATTTTATTGGGTGCCTTTGAGCGCATCGCAAACGGCGAGATGACCCTGGATTTCCAAACCCGCAAAAAGATGTCCCAAATGATTCGCAATTCCTCGAATCGAGCGGCCACCGAGATTCTCAACAAGGTCGGCAAGGCCTATCTGGCCAAACTGTTGCAATCCTCCCGTTATCGGCTCTATGATCCGGAAAGAAATGGGGGTCTGTGGGTCGGCAAAGAGTACAGCAAGGCCGGCGCCTGGAAGCGTGATCCGCTTCACAACCTTTCCCATGGGGCCACGGCCCTGCAGGTAGCCCGTTTCTATTATATGCTGCAAACCGGCCAGCTGGTTTCCCCTGATCTCAGTCGCCAGATGAAAACCATCCTGGCAGATCCGGCCATTGAACATAAATTTGTCAAGGGGTTGAAATCCGTTCACCCGGATTCCCAGATCTATCGCAAATCCGGCACCTGGCGAGAATACCACTCGGACAGCGCCATCATCGAACATGACGGACGCCGCTATATCGCTGTCGCCCTGGCAAAAAGCCAACGGGGCGGCAAATGGCTGAGCGAGCTGATCGTCGCTATGGACGATCTTATCTTTAAGTCCGTGCCGTCAGATCTTTCCAACCACTAAATCCTCACACGGTCATAACTGCCTGGAAGTGATCCTGTAAGATCCAGCCGCTGTTGGATCAAACTGCAGCAGATGGGTCATACAGCCGGGTATTTCATGGGGGTAATGAGTTACGTAGACAATATTCGTTTTAGGCTGATTACCTATAATTTCAATGGCATCCAAAACTCGCTGTCGATTGCCGCGATCCAATCCCTGACAGGGCTCATCCATAATTAAGATCCGGGGTACCTTTACCATTGCGCGTGCCAGCAATTGCATTCGCTGCTCACCATATGAAAGTTGATTGAAAACACGATCAGATTTATCTGCAATTCCAAAAACGTCCATCCATTGTTCGGCTATTTCTTTTTGTTCGCACGTATAGTCTCGATAGAGACCCACGCTGTCAAAAAAACCGGAAAGAACCACTTCAAACGCTGTTATCGCC
This sequence comes from Desulfobacterales bacterium, assembly GCA_050114455.1. Classification (GTDB taxonomy): domain Bacteria; phylum Desulfobacterota; class Desulfobacteria; order Desulfobacterales; family JAFDCJ01; genus JAFDCJ01. The sequence continues at coordinate 14,780 of JASFSK010000022.1, forward strand.
TTGCGATACCGTATTTGAATTTCCGAAGAAATAATTCCAATTTGTCTCTTTATATCCCATACGCTTTCGCCGGAACCACGACGTTTGCCAAATAAAAAAATCTCATTGGCGTACACCTGAGGATTATCCCCATTGATGAGGTTCAGCAGCGTTGTTTTACCGCAGCCGTTCGGTCCCAGAATCGCCCAATTTTCTCCGGTTCTCATGATCCAGTTGACATGGTCCAGGACCGTGGTATCTGCATACTTAACCGTCACATCCTTCATGGAAACCAAATGCTCGCCAACAGTTCCGGTGGTAGGTTTTTGGCTGTGATCTCCTTTTGATGGCATGGCAAAAGAGGTTTTAAACGAGGAAGGATATAAAAGCTCCATTCGAGGTGGTGTCAATATTTCCTGCCGTTTGCCCCTGAAAATAACCCTTCCATCACGCAGGGCCAGAACATGAGAAATACTCGGAAGGATTTCCCTTTGACGGTGGGTAACCAGTATCACGGTCCGGTTGTCATCCATCAGTCCATCGATAATTTTAGACAAATCGAAGCGGGACGCTTCATCCAGACCGTCAAAAGGCTCATCTAGGATTAAGATTTCAGGAAAATTCACCAATACCCGCGCGATTTGAACTTTTCGCATCTCACCAGTAGATAACACCTTGATTTCCCTTTCCAGCAAAGATTGAATCATCAGGTCGGCAGCAATTTGCTCGACGATAATGGCACTGTCTCCAGAGGCGTCACAACTTTCAAGCAGTATTTCATAAACAGTCGTGGCCCGGTTTAGGTCTCCGCTGAAAAAACGGGACTCATCGCGTCTTTCCTCGCGTTCTATCAACCGCTGATGCTGTTCAAAAGACACATTACCAAATCGATTTGTTTGGGTCGGCTCCGGGGTATAGATTGTCCCACGCACAATCGGCACCTCACCGGTCAACGCTTTGACCAGAGATGTCTTGCCGGCTCCATTGGGACCCAAGATTACCCAGTGCTGACCCTTATCTATTTGCCAGTTGGTATTGGGCAGCAAAAAAGTATCCCTGACCCGCAGGGTAATATTGTCGAGTTTAAAAACCATGGAACCTTTCATAATTTAATACTGTCACGTAATTCACTGAACCCAATACCGGTTGCTGGTTTTGAATTGGGGCCAATGATGAAGAGGTACTCAACCCTGACATGAACCGGGAACCTGGATTGAGAGGTTTGGATGATTGACATTATGCCCTAAAGTCTGTTAGCCTGTCTTGAAATAGTATCTTACCGACATTTATAAAAATAATTGCAAAATGCATCATAAGCCACAACCGGTTTCTTCCTCTAATCATGTGGTTGTGCGAATTGATGATAATCATGGAGTTGTTCAATGACAGTCGACGCTTTGTCGCCGGCCGGCAGAACCATTAATCCAAAGCTGGCGGAGAAAATTGCGGACTTACCTGAAGATCGACAATGGATTTTGCTAAAAGAACTACTGGATGGGGATATCACTGCCGCTTTGGAAGGCCTGATAAGCAGAATGTCCGATGATCAGCAAATGGCTCTTTTAGATCAATTGCAGGATCAACCAACACAAGCGGTTAACCTTGAAGAAACTGAAATCTCAATACGCAGCCATACCCGCAGGTCTTGCATTATCAGCGCGAACTATGTCGTGGACCAGCGCAACTTTGATGGTTTTGTGCTGGATATCAGTCCCGCCGGTGCATTCATCGAAACCGGCGAGGCATTTGCTGCCGGCCAGCAGATCCAACTGATGTTTTCCCTGCCCAACAAGTCCGGACAGATGAATGTCTCCGGCAAAATTTTATGGAAAAATAAATTGGGAATCGGTCTTCAATTCGAAGATTTGTCCCAGCAGCAAATCGATCTTATCACCGCTTTTGTGGCAGAAAACAAATAATGGATTAATATTTGACCTTGTCGATCCCTTTTAAATTCAAAATTTCCCGGGCCTCATCCGGTGACGCTGGCTCAAGGCCATGTTCTCTGGCGATTCGAACGATCTTCTCCACCTGCTCCCCACTGCTCTTGGCCATTCTCCCCTTTTCGAGGTAAAGGTTATCCTCCAGACCCACTCTGGTATTGCCGCCCATCAACAGGGCCAGATTACACATTTTAAACTGATGCCGCCCGGCCGCACAAACCGACCAGACAAATTCATTGCCAAGAATTTCCTTGGCCGAATTAAGTAAAAAAACCAGGTTGTTGACCGTTGCCTGCATACCTCCCAGAATTCCCAGGACAAATTGAAGGTAGACCGGTTTTTTAATATGTCCCCTATCGATCAGAAACGCCAGATTGTTGAGCATGCCGGCATCGTAAATCTCAAATTCCGGTTTGGTTTGTTCTTCGCTAAAAAAAGCGGCGAATTCACGTAGGGTCTTAAATGTGTTCGGAAATATAAAATCTTCAGTCATATCAAGATACTGGGCTTCCCAATCGTATTTGAATGTCTTAATTTTGTCCATCACTTGAAAAAGGCCGAAGTTTATGGATCCGGCATTTAATGAAGCCAGTTCCGGGCTGTATGCTTTAACCACCGAGACCCGTTGTTCTGCGGTCATACCGAGTCCACCACCGGTAGTGGTGCAGATGATAACGTCAGATTTCTTTTTGACCTCCGCCAAAATGCCGCCGAAGAGGTCAATGTCGGATGTAGGTTGCCCGTTTTCAGGATCGCGCGCATGGATATGGAGTACCGCTGCTCCTGCCTCGGCGGCACGCCGGGCTTCTTCGACAATCTCATCGGGTGTAATGGGCAGATGCTCGGACATGGTGGGGGTGTGAATAGCACCGGTCAGTGCGGCGGTCACGATAACTTTTTCTGTCATTTTAAAACTCCTTTGTTATAAACCTTGGTTGATTGGTTGATGCGTTGATTCGGTAAAAATGTAAATATCAAATGTAATTTATC
>JASFSK010000023.1:0-17566 GCA_050114455.1 Desulfobacterales bacterium
CAGCAACACCCGCCATTTCCTTGAATTCTTCGATCTGTTCGCAGGCTATATTTATACCTTCATCGGCAACCTTGCCTTTGCCAGCACCCTGCAGTCTTTTAATAATTTCGTCGGGCACATCCATTCCCGGAACTTTGGCCTTCATATATCTGGCCATACCAACGCTTTTCATGGGTGTAACCCCTGCCAGGATATACGCTTTTTCCGTCAGGCCCATGTCATTGGCCTGTTTAATCCATTTACGAAATTTTTCCATGTTGTAAATGCACTGGGTCTGAATAAAATCCACCCCCGCATTGACTTTTTTAGCCAAACGGTACACCCGCCAGTTAAAGGGTTCCGCAAAGGGATTGGCGGCCGCACCGATAAACATTCGGGGCGGTTCTTCGATGTCCGCACCACCAATGAATTTGCCATCATCCCGCATGCTTTTGACCATACTGATCAGTTGCATGGAGTCGATGTCAAAAACACCCTTGGCAGTCGGATGATCTCCAAATTGTTGATGATCACCGGAGAGGCATAGCATATTGCGAATGCCATGAGCGTAGGCCCCCAGAATATCGGCCTGCATGGCAAGCCGGTTGCGGTCACGGCAAACCATCTGAAAATTGGGCTCCAGTCCTTCCTGTAGCAGGATCAGAGAAGCTGCCCAGCTCGACATTCGCACCACCGAGGTCTGGTTGTCGGTGATATTGACCGCATCCACAACCCCTTTTAGATGGCCGGCTTTTTCTCTGACCTCATCGGCGCTGGTTCCCCGCGGCGGCCCTAATTCGCCGGTAAATACAAAATGGCCTGCCTTCAACATCTTCTCCAGATTACTGCCTGATTTCATTTTAATTTCCTTTATCAGTTAAAAAGAGCTATTCCGTTGCGATTCGCTGTGATAAATGTTAGGACACGGGTCCCCGCAGATCTTTTGGATTTCACGATCGGCAGAGTTCATAAATTAATATTTGGCTCTAAGTAACACTAGTTAGCTATTCGTAATTTCAGTATATCCATGTCCAATTCCGAAAAGTATAAGATACTATTTATGTCCGCCTTGCTTTGACTGAATAATTTATTTCGGGTCACTTTTCAGGTGGCTCTTCCGGTTTCTTATATCCGGGTTGAACTACAGTTCGCGGTACCTGATTGTTCCAGTCCACCGCTGGGGTGATCTTCAGAATACAGTCCAATCGACCTTGCCTTTCCAGTCTCTCGTAGATCATATACCAGGCGCAGGGCTGCTCGGGATTGATTTCACAGCTGCCCTGATTGGTGCCACCACAGGGGCCGTTGTAAAGGCCTTTGGCGCACATGGTGACCGGACAGATACCCCCGGTTTGTCCGAGAACGCAACTGCTGCACGACCGGCATCTTTCTTCATACGATCCCACGGCCTGGTTTACCGCCAGACCGGAAGTGTCCACGGCGGGAAACACCGGAATGTCCGGATATCTTTCAGCCAGAAATTGGACGCCAACACCGCAAGCCATGGAGATAATGGCATCATAGTCCTTGACCACATCATCCAGCTCCGCGAGGTATTCACGGTCGCACTGTCTTTCCACAGTCCGAGCATCCAGTTCAATAGGGTTGTCCTCCAGCTTGCGCGCTATGTCCAGTTCCGCGTTGAGGACATCAACCTCTTTTTCACCACCGGCCAGGCATACCGCCACACAGGTTCCGCACCCGACGTTGAGGACTTTTTTATAGTCTTTGAGCAAGTCTTTTATTTCTTCAAAAGGCTTTCTTTTGGCAACGATCATATTTCCTCCTGATTACATGGCCGTCTCGGGGTGGAAGACGAGTACATCCTGGAGGTCTTCCCCCAGATAAACCCTTTCGTTCGGGCCAAGTATCCCCAAAGAAAGGCAAATGAGCGTCCACATATGAACGACGGGATAGTTGCCGCCGTAATGTTCACTGAGCTCGTGAATCTGGGCATGGCAGTTATGGCAACCGGCAATACAGTAGTCCGCACCAGTCGCCTTTATTTGCTCATCTTTTAACCGGCCGAATTTCAAGCGCTGTTCTTTCAGTCCGGACTGCAGGAACCCGCCGCCGCCGCCGCAACAGTAGTTATTGGACCGGTTGGGAACCATATCGACAAAATTTTCTTCCCCGACCACCGATTTGACCACATATCGCAAATCCTCGGCAATCGGATCTCCGAAGGTTTTACGCACGATCTGACAGGGGTCCTGGACGGTAAATTTAATTTTGAGGTCCTTGTTCCAGTCGGAATTGACCTTAAGCCTCCCTTCCCGGATCCATTTTGCATAGTATTCATAGATATTTTTGACGACAAAGTTATGCTCGATGTTGAACTTTTTCAGTCCTGCCAGGACTGAGAAGGTTACGTGCCCTCATTCGGTGTTGAGATAGACCTTGCAGCCGAGATCGTCAGCCTGTTTGGCCGTTGTGCGGGTGATATGCTCCCAGGCTTCATTGTCGGACAGAAACATGCAGTAGTTCTCACCACCCCACCCTTTGGATCCATAGGTCCAATCCACCCCGGCAACATGCAGAATCTTCCACAGCGGCACCATTTCATCCGGTTCGGTGACCGGTTCTCTCGAATTCTGATTTAAAAAGAATTCAGCCCCCTGCTTGTCGATGGGTGCCTGCATGTCTTTAAATTCGGGCTGTGCCTCCTGATATTCTTCGAGAACATCCTCGACCACAAACTGAAAATCCTCCGGGCTGGCTCCCATGGCGCTGCAGCTGTCATTTTTCAAGGCCATATCACAGGATCCCAGGATTCCCTTGGGACGCTCCTCTCTGGGTCTTTTGCCCCTGATATTGTAAATAAGCTGGGGAATGTCGATTTTCATGGGACACACATAGATACAGCGTTGACACATGGTGCACATCCAGGGCCAGTCCGATTTTAGGATTTCTTCATCCAACCCGAGGGCTGCCATTCGCAAGAATTTTCTGGGATCCATGTCTTCCAAACCCGTCGCCGGACACCCGGAAGAACAGGCGCCACAGGTAAGGCAAAGATTTAAATTCCCGCCTTCAGGAATAAAGTTTTTGACTTCGTCGATCAACATGCTTTTCTTTTTGCCACCGAGAGCAATGACATCATTTGACATGATCGCCTTCCTTTCTCATTCGTTTTTTACGTTGATATTTTTTTCCAATGGGGCTGGGCCCCAATGACTGAATGTGTTCTGTCATCTCTTTGGCATAGGCTGCAAACGTCGGTCCTTCACCGGACGAAAGATTGTACATTCTAACCCGGTCACCTTCAATACCGATTTCTTCAAGCAATGCGCGAACATACTCAACGCGCTCGCGTGCTCGAAAGTTACCCTCATTATAATGGCAAGTCCCTTCCAAACAACCGACGACATACACCCCGTCGGCTCCCATTTGCATCGTCCGCAGCAGGTGGATTGCATCCACCTTTCCGGTACAGGGCACTCTGATAATTTTTACATTCGAAGGGTATTGAATTCGCATAGAACCTGCCAGGTCCGCGGCTGAATACCCTCAATAATCACAGCAAAATGCAATGATGTTAGGTTCAAATTCGTCGCTCATATTTTCCTCTCACAAAAAAATGTCTGATATAAATTATAATGAGACAAGTGATTTAACATGGTTTCATTCCCACCTTCCTGCCGCGCTGAAGCTTGGTTTATCGAAGCGAAGGCGGGCGCCTTGCATCAGCTCCACGCCATGATCGCTACTTTCGGTCCGCTGCCCTACCATTGCGCTTATCGCCTTTCACATTCCGTCTTTCCAACTAAAACTTCAGGTATTTCATTAGCCTGTTGAAAGTAATGCCTCAATTTTGCACATGATTTGTTCATCCTCATAGAAACTCAACCCTATCGCTTCCCGTGGGCAGACGCCAGCGCAGATACCACATCCGTGGCAAATGGCCTCATCAATTTCAATGATGCCTTCATCGGTATTGAAAACCGGCACCTCAAAGGGACACGACCTCACACAGGTCAGACATTTCACACAATGGTCCGTATCGACCTTGGCCGTAATGGCCGAAAGCTTGATTTCCGATCTAGCCAGAAAGGTTGTGGCTCTCGATGCGGCTGCCTGGGCCTGGGCGATGGACTCCGAGATCAGCTTGGGCCCATGGGCGGTGCCGCATAAAAAGATACCGTCGCCCGGCATGTCAACCGGACGAAGCTTCACATGGGCTTCAATGAAAAAACCCTCCGGGTTTCGGTTCAGCTTCATGATCTGGCCCAGTTCTAACGTATCTTCGGCCACCACCCCTGCGCTCAGTGCTAACAGATCGGCACTGATGGCCAGTTTCCGTTGCAGAATGTGATCCTTTACAAAAATCGTCAGTCCATCGGCGGTCAATGTTACCTCCGGCGGCGCCTCCTGGTCAAAGCGAATGAAAATAATTCCCTTCTCCCGGGCCTCCTTGTAGTAATCTTCCAGCAGTCCGTAGGTGCGCATATCGCGGTACAGAATATAGATTGCCGTATCCGGGTTGAGTTTTTTTAAGGCCAGCGCATTTTTAACCGCCGACTGGCAGCAGAGGCGTGAGCAGTTTACATTTTCCTCGTTGCGGGACCCGACGCACTGGATCATGACCACGCTATCAAGATCCTTCGCACCTTTTTCTTCAAGCCGATCGCTCAATTCCACCTGGGTGACCACCCGATCGCTTTCCGGGTAGAGGTATTCTGAGGGCTGGTACTCCTTGGCACCGGTGGCAACAATAATGACCCCGTGGTTAATGGTGTGCTCCCCGGCATCAGCGCCGGTGGCCAGATTTGTGGTAAAATTACCCTTATATCCGCTAAAGCCGGTAATGGTCGCATCGGTTAGAATTTCGATCTTGTCATGGTCGTTTACCCTGGCTGTCAGGTCCTGCAAATAAGCTTGGATATCTCCGCCTTCGATGGTGTGGTGCAGCTTGGCAGCCATCCCACCAAGTTGTCTTTCTTTTTCGACCAGGACGACCTCAAACCCTTGGTTGCCCAAGCCTAAAGCAGCGTTCATCCCCGCGACCCCGCCGCCGATGATCAACGCCCGCCGATTAATCTTAATAACTTTTTCCTTCAGCGGTGCCAGCGCAGCAGCCCGGGCCACCGACATCCTCACCAGATCCTTGGCTTTGGCCGTGGCCTGTTCTTTGCTTTGGGAGTGCACCCAGGAATCCTGATTGCGGATATTGGCCATTTCAAATAGATATTTATTCAGGCCGCAGGCCTCAAGGGTCTCCATGAACATCGGCTCATGGGTCTTGGGACTGCACGAAGCCACCACCACCCGGTTTAACTGATGTTCCTGGATCACCTCTTTGATTCTTTCCTGGGTATCCTGGCTGCAGGTAAACAGATTTTCATCGGCTAGGGTCACATATGGCAAGGTTTGGGCATAATCCCGCACAGCCGGCACATCAACCACCCCGCCGATATTGATGCCGCAGTTGCAAACGAAGACGCCGATACGGGGCTCTTGTTCTGATATATCGATTTCATCAGGGACATGAACTGTTTCGGTTTCGCTTCCGCGGGCTTCTACCAGGTTGGCGCCGGCTGCACAGGCGGCCGCGCTGGCTTCGGTAATCGAACCGGGAATGTCCTTGGGACCCTGGAACAACCCACAGGTATAGATTCCGGGACGTGATGTCGCCACCGGAGCAAAGGGATCGGTTTCGGTAAAATTATAGCGATTGAGTTCGATGTCCAGCCGTCGGGCCAGTTCAACCGAACTTTGAGGGATTCCAAGGCCGACGGAAAGAACGACCATGCTGAAAATTTCTTCAGCCTGTGTGCCGTCTTCATCCACGAACTGGACCTGCAAATCCCCGGTCTCAGGAACCTCTGAAATAGTGTGGATACGGGCCTTGGAAAAACGAACGCCCTCCTGGTCCTTGGCACGCAGATAGTATTTCTCATAATCTTTGCCGAAGGTCCGGATGTCCATATTAAAAATAACACAGTCCAGATCACCGTGAGCGTGCTCCTTGGCGATCATGGCCTCTTTAATCGCGTACATGCAGCAAACCGATGAGCAATAGCCGTTGCCGCAACGGTTCGTGTCCCTTGACCCGACGCATTGCAGCCAGGCGATCCGTTTGGGCTCTTCTCGGTCTAGCGGTCGCATGAGATGACCGAAATAAGGTCCCGATGCACTCAGGATTCTTTCAAATTCCTCACTGGTCACCACGTTGGTGTACTTTGAGTAACCGAGAAAATCCAGTCCCGAAGGATCATAGCCCTCGCTGCCCGACGATAAAATGACCGACCCCACCCGGATATCGGTTTCGCGCTTTGCATCGTCATAATTGACGGCTTTGGCCAGGCACATATTTTCACACAGACCACAGCCGATACACACATCCGGATCGATCGAAAAGGCCAGCGGCACGGCCTGGGCATATTCGATGCTGGTCGCCCGCCGGTCATCCAAGCCCAGGTTATAGGAATTGACCGCCGTTACGGGGCAATGCCGGGCACAATCACCACACCCCGTACATTTTACTGGATCAATATAGCGAGGATGATTCGTCAGGGTAACCGTGAAATCACCGGGTTCTCCCTCAACGGCGTTCACCTCGCTGTTGGTAATAATTTCGATGTTCAAGTGCCGGCCGACCTCGACCAGTTTTGGTGAGATCACTCACATGGCACAATCGTTGGTGGGAAAGGTTTTGTCCAGTCTCGACATCATGCCGCCGATACTCGGGGACTTTTCCACCAGGTAAACCTTATATTCCGAATTGGCCAGATCCAGGGCCGCTTGCATGCCGGCAATACCCGCACCCACAACCATTACGGAACCGCTCGTATTCAATTTTTCTGCTCCCATGTTCGCTCCTTCAGCAGTCATTCAGATAACCGGTCTCACATGGATTTCTCCCGATATCCCGGTGATTGGAATTATCCCATAACCTACAAAATCGAAAAAACAGGCCTGTGATCTTCCATCTTGTTGAAAGCAACCCTGTTTGTTTTTTCTAGATCCGCAAGCAGGTAAGAAACTTCTTTGAGTTCCAAACCCGTCTGCGTGCTGATCTTCCTGACGGACTCGTTTCCCCCTTTTATGGAAAGGTAAATCAGGTTTTTGTGATATTCTCTTTCAAGCACGCCGTCCATTATGGATTCATAGCTGGCTGTATCCCATTTGCGACCGTAGACGTCGCCCTGGGCGGTTGTTTTTAGTTCCTTGCTCACCAGCCAGCGCAGGGCCTCGCCGCTGACCGTCATCAGGGCCGCCTCCAGTTCCAGTTTGCGGGCGTCGGCGTCAAGTTTGCCCTTATCCTTGATGGATCCGGTAACCTCAGTGGCAATTTGAGCAAACCGTTGGGCTTCGGCTGAGGAAACCCAGGCCAGGTGGAGTCGTTCTTTTCCGATCCCGGCGAGATCCAGCAGTTTACCGCTCAACCTGATTTTTTTCTCCGCATAAGCATTACCATCCAGGTAATGGCAGTCGCCGATGTGTCAACCGGCCACTAGTACGCCGTCGGCTCCCTCTTTGAAAGCGCCGATAATGAACATCGGATCCACCCGCCCGGAACACATGACCCGAACGGTTCTCAGGTTGGCCGGGTACTGCAGACGGGAAACGCCGGCCAGATCCGCGCCTGCATAAGCACACCAATTACACAGAAAAGCGACAATCTTTGGTTCAAATTCAGTCATATTCTTACCTGCTAATTAAAAATTAAAAGTATCTAAAATTTTTTCTGCGGGCTATCCGACCGAACACACAACGGCCATAATCTGGTCATCCTTAAAGTGGAGCATGTCGATGGCCTTCTGGGGGCAGCTAGCAGCGCACAGGCCACACCCCTTGCAAGAAGCCGAGATGTTTTTGGCGCGAAATCCCTTGCCTTCGATTTCTTCAAGCTCGAGAGCTCCAAATGGGCAAACCTCCACACAAAGGCCACAACCGATGCAGCCTTCGGTATCCACTTTAGAAACCAGAGGTGACACCGCGATGGACGTCTTTGCCAGAACAGTGGCGGCACGACCAGCAGCAGCCATTGCCTGGGCAATGGTTTCATCAATCGGTTTGGGATAATGTGCCAACCCGCAGACAAACAGGCCGTCGGATGCAAAATCCACCGGCCGCAGCTTGGCGTGGGCTTCCATAAAAAAATTATCAGAATTGACCGGCAGCTTATAAAATGCCGCCAAGCGGCTGTTTTCAGCCGGGACGATGGCGGTGGCCAGGTTTATTAAATCCGCTTTAATCGATACCTTCCTTTGTAGAATGGGATCAAATAGCCTGACCTCCAACCCGTCCTCGCCTTCGGAAACCGTTGGTTTATCGTCCAGGCTGTACCGAATGAAAATGACGCCCTTGGCCCGCGCCTCCTTGTACAGAATTTCCCGCTCACCGAAGGTTCGGATATCGCGATATAAAATATAGACATTGATGTCAGGATGTTGATCTTTTATGGCAATGGCCTGGGATACGGATGTTGTACAGCAGATCCTGGAACAATACGGCCGGTTTTCATCCCGCGAACCCACGCACTGAATAAATACGACGCTATCGGCATCCCGCAGCTTTTCAGGATGCTGTTCGATATCGTGCCAGCGCATCACATTTGGATGTTTGCCGTACAGATATTCATCGGTTTCCGACGCTTGCGCTCCAGTGGCAATCACGGTCGCGCCATGGCGGACAATCCGCGTTAAATTGCCGGAGGTAACCTGGGTTTCAAAATTGCCCACAAATCCACTGGCACTGCTTATTTCAGCGTCAAGCATCACCTCGATATCCGGGTGCTTTTCAACCCGGTCTTTCAGATCGTTCAGAAATGCCGCAACATCTTTACCGCGCCAGGTGGTTGCAATGTCCAAGGCCGCACCGCCCAATTCCGTCGACCGTTCGGCAATGACCACCGGAAAACCCTGATCGGCCAGGCTCAGAGCGGCGGTCAAGCCAGCAACCCCACCACCGGCAACCAGAGCACTCTTGTTGATGTCAACCGCAAGATCCGGGATCGGCTCCAACAATGCCGTCCGGGAGACAGCCATGCGCACGAGATCTTTGGCCTTTTCCGTCGCAGCGGCCTTGTCGCCGGAATGCACCCAGGTACACTGGTTGCGGATGTTGGCCATGTCAAAAAGATAGGCATTCACCCCGGCATTGCGGATGGTTTCCTGAAACAACGGTTCATGGGTTCTGGGTGTACAGGCCGCCACCACAATTCGGTTGAGCTTTTGCTCCCGTATGATTTCCACCATTTTTTCCTGGGTATCCTGACTGCAGGAAAAAAGGTTTTCCTCGGCGTATACCACATGGGGCAATCCTTTTGCATATTCAGTCACCGCGGGGACATCGGCAATACCGCCGATGTTAATGCCGCAGTTGCAGACGAACACACCGATACGCGGCGGTTCGTCGGACAGGTCAATTTCCGGCGGAAATGTCTTTTCTTTGACCAGGCTCCCTCTGGCGGAGGACAGGCTGACGCCGGCCCGGCAGGCCGCCGCACTGGCTTCCACTACCGACTGTGGAATGTCTTTGCACCCCTGGATGACGCCGGCAACGTAAATACCGGGTCTTGAAGTGGCCACCGGATCGACGTCATCGGTTTCGACAAAATGATACTTATTGAGTTCAACGTCTAGTCTTTCAGCCACTTCCACCGCTGAATCCGAGGGTTCCATACCGACGGAAAGGACCACCATATCAAAATCTTCAAGGATTCTCTCACCCGCATCGGTGACGTATTCCAGGGTCAAGTTGCCGTCATTATCCGTCTGACTGATCGTATGGACTTTGGAACGAATAAAACGAATGCCATCGGCTTTGGCCCGATCGTAATATTTCTCAAAATCCTTACCGTGGGTGCGCATATCCATAAAAAATATGCTACCTTCAAACTCAGCTCCCAGGTGTTCTTTGGCAATGACCGCCTCTTTTATGGCGTACATGCAGCAGACCGAGGAACAGTACTCATTGTCGCATTTGTTCAGATCCCGCGACCCGACACATTGCAGCCAGGCAATTTTTGCAGGCTCCCTCCCGTCTGAGGGACGCTTGACGTGACCCGACGTGGGTCCTCCGGCGGAAAGGATCCTTTCAAATTCCATACTGGTAACGACATCGGGCAGCTTGGCATGCTGGTAATTGTCCAGGGGCAGTGGATCAAAGGTTTTAAAACCGGCCGTTACGATAACGGCGCCCACGTTGAGCGTCCGTTGCGCTGCCGTGTCATCGAAGTTGATGGCGTCGGTGGGACAAATCTTCTTACAGGCGCCGCATTTGCCCTTTTTGAGAAAAATACACCTGTCCGGATCGATGGCATATTTAAGGGGTACCGCCTGGGCATAGGGGACATATACGGCCTTACGCTTGATGATCCCCTCGTTGAACTCATCGGTTGTTTTGGCCGGACATTTATCAGCGCAAGCGCCGCAGGCAATACATTTGTCCATGTCCACGTAGCGGGGGGATTGGTCAATGGTAACGGTAAAGTTACCCTCGGTTCCCTCAATAGCGGATAATTTTGATAGGGTTAGCAGTTCGATATTCAAGTGCCGGCCGACCTCGACCAGTTTGGGTGAAATAATTCACATGGAACAATCATTGGTGGGGAAGGTTTTGTCCAGCTTGGCCATGGCGCCGCCGATTGCCGCAGATTCCTCAACGAGATATACGTAATAACCGGAATCAGCCAAATCGAGGGCTGCCTGCATGCCGCTGATGCCGCCGCCGATCACCATCACAGATCCTACCGTGTTGTCTTTGTTCATAACATTCATCCTGTGGACTCAAAATTTAGTTAAACTGTTTTCGATATTTTGTTCCTTAACTATCCAATTCTAATATAGATATTATAGTAAATAGTGTGATATGCATCTTTGACACCTCCCTGTTTCCAACGGTATCGATCCGTTGCATACCGACCTGACCAGCCGAGTAGAATATCATTCCGGCAAATTCTGTCAAGGATAATCAACGTTTTTTTTAAAAAATTCACGGTTATCATAAAAAATTCAATCTTCTGATTTCTTTATGATAATTATCGATAATTCCTATAAAATTAGTCGTGAAAAAAAACTATTGAAATCATGACGCTAAACGTCTATAAAAGGCGATCTAGTATTGCACAGATCACAGATCAATATTTTAAAGCGGAGGTGGCGCATGCAGTTAAAACGCAAATTCGAGAGTGGAGAATTTGCCATCCTTGTAGAAATGGAACCGCCCAAGGGGGTGGACACATCCCGGATGGTGGCCAATGCCCGAAGGATCAAGGACGATGTCGATGCATTTTTAGTGCCTGAAATGAGCAACGCCGTTATGCGCATGAGTTCGCTGGGAGCTGCCATGATTTTACAAAAGCAAGGAATGGAAGCAGTGATCCAGGTCTGCTGTCGCGATCGCAACCGGCTTGCTCTGCAGGCCGACCTTCTGGCGGCTTTTGGTTGCGGCATTCCCAATGTGATGGCGGTCACCGGCGAAGATCCCAGCTACGGCGACCACCATCAGGCCCGAGCGGTCAACGATATCGATATTTTTGAATTGCTCCAAACCATCAAAGAATTGCAAAACGGAAAGGATATGGCCGGGATCGAACTGGATGGTTCGCCCATATTTACGGTCGGTTCAACGGCCAATGCCGGCGCCAGGGGGAAATCTCCCGAACTGGAACTGGAGGAAATGAATAGAAAAATTGCCGCTGGAACCCAGTTTTTCATCACTCCACCTCTTTTTGACATTGAGGCCATTGAACCTTTTCTAAAACGGGTGGATCGGACGAAGACCATCATCATTCCGACGGTGCTGCTGCTCAAATCCCTGGGAATGGCTCGCTACATTGCACGCAATATGAAAGATGTGGATATCCCCGATGAGATGATCGCGCGCATCCGCAAAGCCCCGGACAAGGTCCGCGAATGTATTCGAATTGCTGGGGAACTGGTGACCACCCTAAAACGGGAAGGGTTCAACGGCGTTCTGCTCGCCACGCTTGGCTGGGAAGACAAGCTTCCTGAAATTCTGAATTTGACTTAGAGGAAAACAATATGGAAACTGCACGTAAAATCGGTTCGGTTATGGTACTTGGCGGAGGAATTGCGGGTATGCAGTCAGCCCTGGATCTTGCCAACTCGGGCTACTACGTCTATTTGGTGGAAAAATCGTCAGCCATTGGCGGGTTGATGTCCCAGTTGGACAAGACCTTTCCCACCAATGATTGTGCCATGTGAATTATCTCACCGAAACTGGTCGAGGTCGGCCGGCATCTGAACATAGAATTGTTAACCAACAGCGAAATTTTGGATCTTGATGGACAGCAAGGACGATTTACCGCCCGCGTAAAAAAGGAGGCCCGTTTTGTCGATTTAGCCAAATGCACCAGCTGCAATGAGTGCGCCAATGTCTGTCCAGTGGAACTCCCCAATGAATATGACGAAGGATTGGCTACCAAGAAAGCCGCCTTCAAAAAATACGCCCAAGCCATTCCGGGCGCCTATGCCATCCAAAAAACGGACACAGCACCCTGCCGCCTGGCCTGCCCGGCCGGCTTGAACGTGCAGGGATATGTGCAAATGGTCAAACAGGGCAAATACAAAGAGGCTCTCTCAATCATCATGAATGACTTGCCGCTGCCAGGCATTCTGGGAAGAATCTGCCCCCATGGATGTGAAGACGCCTGCCGGCGGTGTGAAGTGGAGCAACCGGTCGCCATCCGGGATTTAAAACGGTTGGCTGCCGATAAATTTGACTGCCGTGAGGTCGAGATCGATTGTCTGCCGCCCCGAGAAGAGAAGGTGGCGATTATCGGTTCCGGTCCTGCCGGCCTTTCCTGCGCCTATCAGCTGGCTAAAAAAGGTATTCTGTCAACCATTTATGAGGCCCTACCCCAACCGGGAGGCATGCTCAGAGTCGGAATCCCCGCCCATCGACTGCCCCGCGAGATAATCGATCAGGAAATCGAGGTCATCACCAATTTGGGAGTTGAAATTAAAACGGATACCGCCCTGGGAGCCGATGTCACCGTCGATGGTCTGCTGGATGACGGTTACAAGGCCGTCTATCTGGCCATGGGCGCGCACAAGGGCATCGAGTTGGGCATTCCCGGCGAAAAAACCAATGGTGTGCGTCAGGGAGTTGAATTTTTGCGGGAAGTCAATCTTACCGGCAAAACCGAAGTCGGCCGAAAGGTTGCCATTATCGGCGGCGGCAATGTGGCCATCGATGTAGCGCGCTCTGCGGTTCGTTTGGGAGCAGAGGAGGTCAGCATTATTTATCGCCGCACCCGTACTGAAATGCCGGCCTGGGAGGAGGAAATTCAGGCCGCCGAGCAGGAAGGTACCAAGATCACGTATCTTTCCGCACCCCAAGAAATCTTGACCCGGGACGGCAAAGTGGTGGGACTGCGGTGCATTCGGATGGAATTGACGGAGCCCGACTCCTCGGGACGCAAACGGCCCATCCCGATTCCGGGAAGTGAATATGATATTGACATCGATCAGCTGATTCCAGCCATCGGCCAAAGACCGGACCTTTCAGCCCTTGAAAATGTAACCGGTCTGACATTTTCCCGCTGGGGAACCGCGGAAGTCGACGCCATCACCTATGCCACCGAATGCGAAGGCGTTTTCGCCGGCGGCGATCTGCAAACCGGGCCGTGGGTGGCTATCGGTGCGGTCGGGGCCGGCAAAGAGGCCGCCGAGTCTATCCAGCGATATATTGAAGGTCGGGACCTGGCGGCGGATCGCGAGCCGACAGTCAATGAAAATCCCATCTACCGGCCGATTCCTGAAAACGAGCCCATCATGCCCCGGGCTCCAATGCCGGAACTGCCGGTTGAACAGCGCCAAGGCAACTTTAACGAAGTCGAGCTGGGCTACGAGGAGGCTGCCGGTCAGGCGGAAGCCGGACGGTGTTTGAACTGCGGCTATTGTTGTGAATGCTACCAATGCGTGGATGCTTGTCTGGCCGAAGCGATCGATCACAGTCAGCAAGATGAGATTCTCGAAATTGAGGTTGGCGCTGTCGTCATGTGCCCCGGCAGTGAGCCCTATGATCCTTCTGATCCCTCAAGCCTTGAAAATGTCTATCATTACAAGTCTATCCCCAATGTGGTCACCAGCCTTGAATTTGAACGGATCCTCAGTGCATCCGGTCCCACCATGGGCCATTTGAAAAAACCGTCGGACGGCAAGGAGCCTAAAAAGATTGCCTGGCTGCAATGTGTCGGCAGTAGGGACACCAACCAGTGCGGCAATGGATATTGTTCATCGGTCTGCTGTATGTATGCCATTAAAGATTCCATGATCGCCAAGGAACATGCCGAAGGGGATCTCGACTGCGTCGTCTTCAATATGGACATCCGAACCTACGGCAAAGACTATGAAAAATATTACAACCGCGCCAAGAACGCGGGGATTCGCTTCATTAAATCGCGGATTCATTCCTTAGACGAAATCCATGAAACCGGTGAACTCAGCATTCGATATATGGATGATGCCGGCAAACTGCAGATTGAAAACTTCGATATGGTGGTGCTTTCGGTTGGCTTGCAGGTTCCGGAATCGATCGCCGATCTGGCAAACCGCCTGGACGTGGACCTAAATGAGCATAAGTTCGCTCAGACCGATCCTTTTGCACCCATAGAAACATCGCGACCCGGTGTCTATGCCTGTGGCGTATTTCAGGGTCCCAAGGATATCCCCAGCTCGGTGATGGAAGCCAGTGCCGCAGCAGGGCTGGCCGGAGCATCATTGGGGGAAGTCCGCAACACCCTAACCAAAACGGTTGAACTCCCGGCCGAAATGGATGTGGCCGATCAGGAGCCCAGGATCGGAGTGTTTGTCTGCCACTGCGGCATCAACATCGCCGGCGTGGTAGATGTCGAAGATGTGGAAGCCTATGCCCAAACCCTTCCCAACGTCGTTTATGCCGGCCGCAATCTTTTCAGCTGTTCCCAGGATTCCCAGGAACTGATGAAAGATCTCATTCAGGAGCATGGCATCAACCGCATGGTGATTGCCGCCTGCACCCCCAAAACCCATGAGCCCATTTTCCAAGATACCCTTGAAAAATGCGGTCTCAACAAATATCTCATTGAGATGGCGAACATCCGCAATCAGGATTCCTGGGTCCATTCCGGAACACCCGAGGAGGCCACGGAAAAGGCGCGCGAGCTGGTGCGAATGGCTGTTGCCCGAGCTTCCACCCTATACCCGTTGCACGAAAAGAAAATATCCGTCATACAGCGCGCCCTGGTCATCGGCGGCGGCATCGCGGGTATGAATGCTGCTTTGGGACTGGCCGATCAAGGCTATCAGGTCGTTCTGCTGGAAAAAGAAGAGCAACTGGGCGGCCTGGCAACCCAGTTAACGGCGGTCATCGAGGGGGCCAATATTGGCGACTATCTCCAGACCTTGGTTCAAAAGGTAACCAATCATGCCAACATTCAGGTTTTGACCCAGTCGCTGGTGGTCGGCTTTTCCGGCTTTAAAGGCAATTTCACCACCGAGCTTCTGGTCGGACCTGGCATGTACGCACGTAAAATCGAGCACGGCGTCGTTATCCTGGCCACCGGGGCCAATGAATACCAGCCCAAGCCTGATGAATACCTTTACGGTGAGAATGAACGCATCATGACTCAGATCGAACTGGCACGTCGGCTAAATGAAAAAGGAGCCGGGGACCTGCAACAGGTGGTGATGATCCAGTGCGTCGGATCACGCAATGAAGAAAATCCCAATTGTTCCAGGATCTGCTGTCAGACAGCCGTTAAAAATGCGCTGCATATCAAGGAAAAGAATCCCGAGGCCCAGGTCTTTGTCCTCTACCGCGATATCAGGACCTATGGCCTCATGGAAGATTATTATAAAAAGGCCCGACAAATGGGTGTTCTGTTCTTCCGGTTTACGGCTGAAGATCCGCCCCGGGTGGAATCATCGCAAGACGGTATCCTGGTGACATTTAGGGATCATGTACTAAATCGCGATCTGGCCGTCGAATCCGATCTCCTTTGCCTGAGCGCCGGTATGACAGCCGAGGATACCGAGGAGCTTTCCGCGATTCTCAAGGTGGCACGCACCGAGGAAGGATTTTTCATGGAAGCCCATGTCAAACTGAGACCGGTGGACATGGCCACGGACGGCATCTTTGTATGCGGTACGGCCCACAGTCCCAAACTGATTACTGAATCGATTTCCCAAGCCCATGCCGCCGCGGCCCGCGCCACCACCTTTCTTTCCCAAAGCCAGTTGACCCTTTCGGCGGTCACGGCCAGGGTGGCCCAAGAGCTCTGTGCATCATGCCTGGTATGCGTCCGATCCTGCCCCTATAATGTACCGCGGATCAACGCCGATGGTGTCAGCGAGATTGATCCGGCCCTTTGCCACGGGTGTGGAATCTGCGTGTCGGAATGCCCGGCCAAGGCCATAGATTTGCAATGGTACGAAGACGAACAGATCATGAGCAAGCTGGATGCCCTGCTGGAAGGCGTTTTATAGAATGCGGAATGACAAAGCAGAGAGCGTGGGGCAGAGGGCATAGAGGAGCGGGAGCGACCTCAGGAAAGGATTTAAAATATACAAGATACTTTCTGATTGATTGAATATTCAAAAGAAACCATAAAATTGACAAAGCAATGCGACAGCCCCGAATATTCAAATTTCAATATCTATTAGTCAATTCTGGAGCGAGGATATTATGAGCGAAGAATTCAAACCGATTATTGTCTCATTCTGCTGCAATTTCTGAGGGTACACCGCTGCGGACCTGGCAGGTACGATGCGACTACAATACCCTTCGAACATTCGGATCGTTCGCGTGCCGTGCACCGGCAAAGTTGATGTTATCCACATATTGCACGCCTTTGAAAAAGGGGCGGACGGGGTCTATGTGGTCGGATGCATGGAAGGCGAATGTCACTTTAACAACGGGAATCTGAGGGCCCGAAAGCGGGTGGAGCAAGCCCAGAAGATCCTGGAGACCATCGGCATCGGCGGTCAGCGGGCCCGCATGTATAACCTGGCGTCAAGCGAGGGTCCCTTGTTTGCCCAATATGCCACGGAAATGGTCGCAAACATCCGTGAAATGGGCCCCAACCCGATTAAATTGGCTAAAAACAAAGCCGCATGAATACTAGGTTTGCCTGTTATCCAGTTTGCCGGTTGGGTAACACCACCATCTCCATCAACCCACGGGCTAAACAGGCCAACAGGCACAACTGGAAAACCTTAACCGATAGGAGAGGTCGCACCTTATGATTGTTGCCGATAAAAAACCGATTGAAGAAATCATTGAAGAAATCAAAGACAGGAAAAATATTTTGATTCTGGGTTGCAACGAATGTGTTACGGTCTGCGAAGCCGGAGGCAAAAAAGAAGTTGGGGTGTTGGCTTCGGCGTTGAGGATGTATTTTCTCAACCAGGGAAGCCAAGTCAAAATTGATGAAATCACCCTGGAACGGCAGTGCGACCATGAATACCTGGAAGAGATCCGTGATAACATCGATCAATACGATGCCGTTGTATCGCTGGCTTGCGGCGTGGGCGTGCAGTTCATGGCCGAGAAATACCGCAACACGCCGGTTTACCCCGGAGTAAATACCTGTTTTTTAGGCGCCACCGAAGAGCGCGGGCTGTGGACCGAA
>JASFSK010000024.1:0-17384 GCA_050114455.1 Desulfobacterales bacterium
AGCGTTACCAGATAACCCAGATCGCACGCATCTCGAACCGCAGAGCTGATGCACTGATCCGTTAACAAGCCGCTAATGATCAAAAATTCGACACCGAGGTTGCCCAGAATATAGTGAATGTTGGTGGAAATGAAAACGCTCGAGGAAGTCTTGGGAATTACCATTTCATCGCCAATCGGTTTGATTGCATCCAAAACACGGGCATCGGTTGATCCTTTGGGTACATTGAAGCCGGTGATTTTGTAATCGAGGCTGCGATCGCGACCATCGTTGGTCAGGCTCTCAATCACTGTGTATAGGACTTCGATATTTTGTTGACGGCAGGCCTTTTGCAGGCGCTGCATGTTTGGCAGGGCGACCTGATTGAGGCGATTAAAAAAATAATCGTACTTTATCTCGGCCTCTGCGGGTGAAAGCCCTTCATCGCTATACTCCCCGCCGTCAGAACGCGCATTGTAATTCTGAACATCGATAAAAAGCAACGCCGATTTCTGCGGGACGATGGGAATTTCGCGGCTTAATTGATTCATCTCTATTCAATACCTTTCAACCAGTAGTTCCACTTCTTCTTCAAGTTTTAAGTCTTTTAGATTGTCCCATTCATGTTGCCGCACCGCCACATAGGACCCGGCAAGGTCTTCGCCCATGGCTTCCAAAAGCACCGTGTCTTTTCGTAGGGCATCTATCGCCTGGCCCAGGTTTTTAGGCAGGCGATCAATTTTTTCGGCTCTGCGCTGTGCTTCGGGTATGGTTGCCGGATCGACGGTAATCTCCGCCGGAAGTTTTAAATTGCGTTTAAGACCGTCAAGTCCGGCAGCGATAAGCCCACCCAGCGCCATATAGGGGTTGGCAGTGGCATCGGCGGTTTTATACTCAAAGCGGCTTGCCCGGGTCCCCTGTTTGTTTTTGCATACCCTTATGGCTGCTTCACGGTTTTGGTGGCCCCAGGCCCTGAATGCCCCGGCCCAAAAATGGGGCTGGATGCGCCGGTATGAAGTTTTGCTGGGGATGGTGACGGCGCACAGGGCCGGCAGGTGGTCCAGGATTCCGGCAATAAACGCACCGGCATCCGGGCTGATTGCGGAAGGCTGATGGGAATCTCCGCTGATATTTTTTCCATTCCGCCATAAACTGAAATTCAGATGGCAACCCGAGCCGGCCTTGTCTTCGAATATCTTGGGTAAAAATGAGGCGATCAACCCGTGCCGGGATGCTTCGCCGCGTATGGTTTCCCGATAGATGATCTGACGATCGGCAGCCTGCATCGCTTCGGCATAGCGTATATTGACTTCCTGCTGGCCGGGGCCCGACTCGGGATAGTAGCCTTCTACCTCAAGTCCTTGCGCAATGAGAGCATCGGTGATGTCCATAATCAAATCCCGATGAAGGTTCATCGACCCCGTGGCGCAAAAAACGGTGTTATCGCTCGGCCCCAGCTCACCGGCGTCATTTCTGTTTAACAGGAAAAATTCATTTTCAAAAACCGCTTTGAGCACCAGGCCCAGTTTTTCAAGTCGACCAATTTGGCGTCTGAGAAAACCGCGTGGACAATGCGACCACACTTCGCCGGTACTGCTGATGATCATGTCACTTAAAACCTGGGCGTGCCCCTCCGCAAAGGGCAAAATCGTCAGGGTGGACCAGTCCGGCATGAGGCGAACTTCCCCTACCGGTCCGAGGCCAGTATCGGCGACCACGCTGTCATACATTACCGGCAGGGCCATCTGGGCCATGGTGATGCCTATCCCATTGTCGACATATTCTTCCAGGTAGTCGATATGGGCAGCCTTGGCGCGAATGATGTTGGCGTTGTCACACCAGAGCAGACGAATTAATTTAACGCCCGCATCCTTCAATTTCTGTTTGGGTGCCTCTTCCATTTTCTTCCTTGATTTCAATGGGTCCGAATAGGTATTTGATCGATTCTCGGTGGATGACCGTGAATTCTCAGCAGTGTGTTATTGTCAAAGTGTCGCCAGCAGGCTGGATCCAGATGCCGGGATTCAATGGGCTCGGAGCTGATAATAACACCTTCGGGCAGGATGTATCCGCAAAGCGTATAATAGTCTTTCCATTTTTTATATTGACTGATGACATACAGGTCTTCACCGTCGCTCAACATACTGTTTACAGAAGTGTAATCTGTGGTCAGGGAAGAAACGGCTATTGCCAGGATTTCGCCGATGTTTGGATTCCGGGGCAAGGTCAATAACGTACTCAAAAGATAATGAAATAAATATTCGGTGTCGGATTCATCCGAAGTCGGGGTCAATGATGCATTCCTTGGCAGGGATTCGGCTTCGTAGACCGTACCGTTATGGACAAACGCCCAGCTGTCATGGAAAAACGGGTGTGCGTTGGCAAGGGTGACGGGGATGTCCTCACTGGCCTTGCGTAAATGCCCCAGGAAAATCTCGGGCACCCCATCCTCCGAGGTAACGGCCTTCTGGTAGCTTTCCGCTTCCATCGCTGAGCCCAATCGACGTGCGATTGGAACCATTGCGGCCGAATCTTTGCTGGATCTGGCCATGCCCCAGCCATCCTTGTGACCCGGATCGACACCTTCAACCGGCGGGAGATTGCCGAATTCGGCCTGCCGGCGAAACCCCAGTACAATGTCCTGCCAAAAATCGACCTGACCATATATTCCCAGTAGCCTGCACATATTCTATTCCGTTTCTTTGTAATTTGGAAATCTTCTTAATCAATAAATCCGCCGGAGTCAATCCGGAAGTTTCAGTTCTTTACTTATCAGGCATTTTCCCCAAATCATACACTTCGAACTGGGTTCGTTTCTCCAAAAGACTTTCAAGCTTGGCTTCGATGACCGCTCTTTGGTCGCTTTCCTCCCAGCGAATCCAGTCTTCCACCGTTTGCCACGTGGAGACCACCGTTATGCTGCACGGATCGTAATGATTGACCCAAGTCTCACCGGAAATGTAACCCGGAAGATTCATGGCATCATGGCGCAGGTCGTTGAGCATCGCAAAAGCCTTTTCGGCAGTGTCGGCCTTAAATTGTCTTTTGATTACAATTTTAATAGCCACCATAACCTCCTTTTCGATTTGGATATGTTTAGGATGCTTTGGATCTCTATTTCACAACCTTTAAAGCCAGTATATAAGCATTTATATCATCGAGTCTCAACAAATTTTTGGAAAAAACCTGATTTGATCTTTGGCGGTGATGCTGATAATATGTAAAGAAATAGGGTAACACAACGACCTATCTTTAGATCGGATCAGGGCTGGGATCCATACACAGTTGACCGGGGCGGGATTGGGATATAGAGAAATGCTTAAAAATATAAACAAATTGAATATAGTGCGCATTGGGAGCTATATCACCTTCAGCAGTCTAAAAAAAATAGCAGACGGGATTCTGGATTCATTTCCTGGAATCATCAAAGAAGCCAACCTTTCACATCATGATACGCCGGTTGTAGAAAGCATTGATGCCCAATTGCTCACGATGGTCCTTGACGAAGAATACAAAGGACCGACCCTGGGGATCACCGATGCGGATCTAAAAACGGATGATGACGATGCCTTTTACAATTCTATTTTAGGCGGCAAAAATCCCAAAAACGATGTGGCTGTGGTATCCACCCATAAATTGAAACCGTTAAATATGGATACGGACAGCGATTATGACCTGTTCATCGACAG
Organism: Desulfobacterales bacterium; assembly: GCA_050114455.1. GTDB lineage: Bacteria > Desulfobacterota > Desulfobacteria > Desulfobacterales > JAFDCJ01 > JAFDCJ01. Next base: position 3,669 of record JASFSK010000024.1, read on the forward strand.
GACATTAAAAGTGTCCCTGCATGAAATGGGACACAACTTTGGCTTGACGGATCATGCCTCTTACAAGCTGGCCGAAGATGGATTGTTATGCCCCATGAGCAGAGGTGAATTTAACAAATTTGGCTATCGAGGCTATGTGAAAGTAATTGTTGACGGTCGAGGGCGTATTTTTTGCGATGAATGCACTGATTTTCTGACGGGTGTCTACATCAGTCGAATATCATCGGCACAGTTTTTAAAGGACGTTCTGGTCACATCCCCTAATTAGGAGGCAGGGAGTCAGTTCGAAACAAAGAAAAAATTGCTTGTTCACAACAGTTTAAAAAAATAATCGGTACCTTGGCATGACCTTGTTCTCCTTCCTGCACTAAAAGATCAAGAAAATCTCCACCTTTTGCGCTGGTTAATATTCCTTCCCCTGGTCCATCTGCAATTGTCCCACCACCAAATTTTTTGTTACAAATTCAGATTTCTGATCGGCAATATCCTGTGCTTGTTTTAAACAGGTTTGTGGTGTAAAAAGCGACTTTGACATAACAATACTGGAAAGGGTTTAAAGAGACAATATGATTACGTTGCTGGACTACGGTGCAGGTAATGTCAGGAGTGTCACCAATGCCATCGAGAGCCTGGGAGAGACGGTTAAAATTGTAACGAGCGGGGAGGATATTCTGGCAGCCGATAAGCTCGTTTTTCCCGGTGTGGGTGCTTTCGGCAATATGATGCGCATTTTGCAGGAAAAAGGATTTATTGAGCCCCTCATGACCTTTTTAGATTCAAATCGGCCGTTTTTGGGAATATGCCTGGGGTTGCAGGCCCTGTTTGACCACAGTGAGGAGGCTCCGGGCGTCAACGGACTCGGTTTTATCGCCGGGTCGGTAAAGCGTTTTGCCGTTGATCGATCGGTTCCGCACATCGGATGGAACGGACTTAACTTCAAGCAGGCCTCGCGGGCTTTCCACGAGCTGGGCGGCGACGAAAAGTTTTATTTTGTTCATTCGTACCATGTTGTGGCAGATGACCCCTCCGTGATACTGACGACAACCAATTACGGCTGCGAATTTATCAGCAGTATCCAGAAAGGTAATATCATTGCCACCCAATTCCATCCGGAGAAAAGCGGCCGTGCTGGACTCATGATTCTAAAAAATTTCCTCGAAACAACGGCGGCACCCAACTGTCCGGTGCCATCGTCGGCCCATACGACACTGGCCAAACGGATTATTGCCTGTCTGGATGTCCGTTCAAACGACCGGGGAGACTTGGTAGTCACCAAAGGAGATCAGTACGATGTCAGAGAAAACGGAGACGTCCGGAATTTAGGCAAACCGGTTGAGCTTGCCCAACGGTATTATACCGATGGCGCGGACGAGATCACGTTTCTCAATATCACGGGGTTCAGAGATTTTCCTTTGGAAGATATGCCCATGCTGGAGGTATTAAAACAAACGTCTGAAAAGGTATTTGTGCCTTTGACCATCGGTGGCGGGATACGTGACTATTCCGATAAAGATGGCCGGAGGTACGATGCGCTGGCGGTTGCAGCAGAGTATTTCAGATCTGGCGCGGACAAGGTCTCTATTGGGAGCGATGCAGTTTTGATTGCCGAAGCCTATCTGCAAAGTGGCCGCCTAACCGGACAAAGTTCAATCGAGACGATTTCTCGGGTCTACGGCAATCAGGCGGTGGTCGTCTCCATTGACCCGCGTCGGGTTTACCTCAAATCTGCCGACGAAGTCGATCATGCTGTCATTGAAACAACCTTGCCGGGGCCTGACGGTGAGCGATATTGCTGGTATCAATGCACCATCAGTGGCGGCAGAGAAGGGCGAGATTTGGATGCAGTCACTTTGGCACGCGTGTGTGAAAAGCTGGGCGCCGGGGAAATATTGCTTAATTGCATCGATCGGGACGGAACCAATTTGGGTTTTGACATCGAACTTATTAATGCCGTGACATCGGCGGTTTCTATCCCGGTGATTGCTTCCAGCGGAGCCGGCCGGGTTGAGCATTTTCACGAAGTCTTCACTGCCACCCGAGCAGAATCTGCTCTGGCTGCTGGAATTTTCCATCGCAGAGAAATACCCATTGCGCAAGTTAAACAATATTTGGCCGGCAAGGTAGAAGTTCGACGATGAAGCGCGCTGGAGAATCAAATCGCTTCTATCTGAACCATTTATACACAGCGTTATAATTATTTGCCCATTTGCCATTTGAATTGATGGCGTTATCATTCAAATTCAGGTCAATCGTCGAGAACGCTGTGTATGTATGCGCAAGGAATTCAGATAACAAACTGATTTCATGGTATTTTGCTTCCCTGCTCTATGTAACCGTCCGGTTGACAGTTGATATTTATTTTGCGATAGTTTCAAAATATTGACTTTGAATTTTTTCTCTCCATCTCGTACTGAACTGCTTTTAGGTTGATATGGCCGAACCCACTACCCAAAGAACCGATTGGTTATCGCGTATGCTGGGCGCAACCATCGAAAGTCCCCTGCCGTTACTGCTGCTGCTGGTTGCCTTCGCCGGCGGTATTGTGGCGCTAGTGATCACACCCCGGGAGGAGGAACCCCAGATTGTGGTGCCCATGGCAGATGTACTTGTGACGGCTCCCGGATTGGGTGCCGAGCAGGTAGAGCGCCAAATTGCCACACCGCTGGAAAAATTCCTTCATCAAATCGATGGTGTAGAGCACGTTTATTCAATGTCCCGTGCCGGCCAATGCGTGGTGACCGTGCGGTTTTTTGTGGGCGAAGACCGCGAAGATTCACTGGTAAAAATTTACAACAAGGTGTTTTCTCAAATTGACCATATCCCTGCCGCGGTCCAGTCGTGGGTGGTCAAACCGATAGAGGTTGATGATGTTCCTATCGTGGTTGCCGTTTTGTGGAGCGCTGATTCCGAACTGAGTCGCGATCATGAATTGCGGCGATTGGCCGAAGAGATCGATCATGATCTTCAGTCCATCAAAGATACCGGTAAGATCGAGGTAACAGGCGGTCGTCCCCGGCAAATTCGGGTTGAATTGGATCCGGAAGCTCTATCAGCGCGGCGCACCACACCCCTGGAGGTGGCTTGGGCGATTGATATTTCCAACAAGCTTTTGCCTGCCGGAAACATCCAAATCTTGGATCAGAATATCGTGGTTGAGGCCGGAGATTTTATTCAAAGCGCCGGCGAGCTCCGTAAACTGGTGATCAACGTCGTCGATGGCGTTCCCATCTATCTTGAAGATGTCGCCCGTGTCATCGACGGTCCTGCCGAGGCCATCAGCTACACCTGGCTTGGCTTTGGCCCGGCGTCGGATTTGCAGCAGCAGAACCCAGGCATCTACCCGGCCGTCGCAATTTCGATTGCCAAGAAAAAAGGCGCCAATGCCGTCTGGGTGGCTAGAGCGGTCGAGGAATATTTTGCAAAGTTAAAGCGCGATATTTTCCCACCCGAAATAAACTACCGCATTATTCGAAATTATGGCCGCACGGCCGACGACAAGATCAACAATCTTGTTTCCAGTCTTTTGGTTGCAATGCTCACGGTCACCGTTTTTATCGGTATTTTTCTGGGTTGGCGCGCTGCCCTGGTGGTGGGCCTTGCTGTTCCGGTCTGTTACGGTATCACCTTGGCCCTGGACTTGTATGCCGGCTATACCATCAACCGGGTAACCTTATTTGCACTGATTTTGGCGTTGGGACTCCTGGTTGACGACCCCATTACGGGTGTGGATAACATCGAACGATATTTGCGGATGGGTCAACAACCGCGGCGGCTCAGCGTGATTCTGGCCATGGGAGAAATCAAAGGCGCCTTGATCATGTCCACTATCGCCATCATAGTCGCATTTGCGCCATTGCGTTTCATCACCGGGATGATGGGACCGTATATGGCGCCGATGGCTTTCAATGTCCCCGTGAGTGTCACCGTGAGCACGGTGGTTGCCTTTCTGATAACCCCCTGGCTTGCTCACAAATTTCTCAAACCGAGTGTTGAAAATACCGGGTACGATATTACACGCACCAAGCTGTACCGGGTTTATGCATGGCTGTTAAAACCGTTGCTTGGTACCCGCCCACGATCATGGCTCTTTTTAGGGATTGTCCTGGTACTGTTTTGTGCAGCCATGATTTTGCCGGCCTTGCGCCTCGTGCCGCTAAAACTGCTGCCCTACGACAACAAGGACGAATTTCAGGTGATGGTCGATATGCCTGAAGACAGTACTCTTGAACGCACCCAGGGCGTGGTCAGCGCACTTGGTAATTATTTAAGTACCGTGCCGGAACTGAGAGATTACACGGCGTTTGTGGGTGAGCCGTCCCCGATGGACTTCAATGGTATGGTACGGCATTATTATCTGCGACAGGGTGCCTTTTATGCCGATATCCGCGTAACGATTGCCGAACGCCAGCGCAGATCCCAGCAGTCCCATGCCATCTTGCTTCGCATCCGCCGCAGCTTAGAGACAATCGCTCAAAGTTACAACGCGCGCATCAAATTGGTGGAAGTGCCGCCGGGCCCCCCGGTGATTTCAACCGTCGCTGTGGAGCTTTATGGATCCAAAGCAACGCCCTACACTGAATTGCAACAATCGGCCAAGGTTCTCGAGCAACGTCTGATGCAAGAGCCATTCGTAGTAGATGTGGACACCTCCGTTGAGGATGATCAGCCCAGGAAAATATTTGTTCCGGACAGAGAAAAAGCCGCTCTGTCCGGTATCGGAACCCAAGATATCGCCCAAACCATTCATCTGGCCAATCACGGTTTGACGGCGGGTTTTATGCAAATTCCCAGTGAGGTGAAACCATTGCCGGTCGTGGTTCAGCTGCCATTTGAAATTCGCAGTTCCCCCAGGGCGTTGTCCACGCTGCACATTAAAGGCAAGCCGGGAATTATGAAGATACGGGAAAAGTCCGGTCTTCGTGATGCACCCCAGCCGATCGTTTCTTTGGCCGAACTTGGTAAGATGCACTGGTCCACCCAGCACAAGGCCATCTACCATAAGAATTTGCGGCCGGTGGTTTATGTTTTCGCCGAAGTGGCTGGTCGACAGCCGGCTGAAATCGTACTGGATGTCAGCAGTGATTTAAATGCCGACACTGCCGATAACAAACCCCTTCCCTTGAAAGAACGGACTTACTTTAATTCGGGGGGAGGCCTGCCATGGGAGCTACCCGATAATATTGAGGCGGTGTGGAGCGGGGAAGGGGAGTGGCAGATTACCCTGCGGGTGTTCCGCGATCTGGGGATTTCATTTGCCGTTGCCCTGTTGGGGATATTTTTAGTACTGCGAATTCAGACGGGTTTGACGGCAACCACCTTCATCATCATGCTGGCAATACCGCTTTCCGTTATCGGCATTTTGCCGGGATTTTGGCTGTTGAACCAACTGGGCGAACGGGTGGTCGACGGGTTTTCCAATCCCGTTCTTTTCACCGCCACAGCCATGATCGGGATGATAGCGCTGGCGGGTATTGTGGTCCGTAATTCTATGATATTAATTGAATTTATTCACATGGCCTTGCGTCAAGGCAAAAGTTTACGGCAAGCTTTGCTGCAGGCGGGAGCGGTGCGCATACGTCCCATTTTTCTGACGGCGGGGACCACATTGCTTGGTAATATGGTGATTACCCTGGATCCGATATTCAACGGCTTGGCCTGGGCCATTATTTTCGGGATTGCCGCTTCCACCTTGTTTACCCTCTTTGTCATACCGGTTCTATATAGCCTGGTCTTTGCTAGCAAGAAGGGGCATGGTCTGCCTCCGGGAAAGGATATTCAAGCGTGAAAGCTGTATTCAAAAGTCTGGGAATTGTTTTTGCCCTGGTTTTACTGGGTGGGGTCATGGCATACCTGGCTGGTTTCTTCGATCAAAAGATCCCGATAGATTTCAGTGGGGTGGTGCCTGCAGCGACGTCTATGGAACCATTTACGGTGAAGATAGCCGAAAAACCTCTCATCGAGCAGGCGGCCGGTACCCTGCGCGCCAAAGTCGAAACGGTGATTTCACCGCTGATCACTGCCACGATTTCATCAATTGCGGTGCGGGCCGGTGACGAAGTAAAGGCCGGCCAGGTGTTGGCTACCCTCGATTCAAGGGAGCTCAAAGCCCGGGTGGATCAGGTCCATCAAGCGGTTGTCGCAGCCGGCGCACGACTGAAGCAAACCGAAAAGGACCTTGCCCGGGTCAAGCGAATTATGCGAGCGGATCCCGGGGCTGTTTCCAAGGCCGAACGTGATCGTGTACAGACCGCCCTGAGTACCGCCCAGGCGGAGCTTATACGACTAAGGCGGCAGAAAGATGAAGCGGAAACCGCCTTGAGTTACAGCAAACTGGCGGCGCCCATCGCCGGCCGTATCGTCGAACGGTATGGTGATCCTGGCGATACCGCCATCCAAGGGGAGCCCTTGCTGCGAATGTATGACCCTTCGACTCTGAGACTGGAAGCCAATGTTCGAGAATCGGTCGCATCAAAGCTGGTAAAAAATCAACCCTTCACCGTAGAAATTGATGCACTTAAAAAAAAATATGGCGTAATCGTCGACGAAATTGTTCCTTCCGCAGATCCTGGTTCACGCTCATTTCTGGTCAAGGCAAGCTTGAGTGGCGGGTCCGGATTATATCCGGGAATGTTCGGCCGATTGCTGATACCCATCGGGAAAATTGATAAGATGTATATTCCCCGAAACGCAGTCACCCAGGTTGGCCAGCTCGATTTTGTCATCGTTGATACGGCACAGGGAGCAGTTCGTCGTTACGTGCGTCTGGGTGAATCCGGGCCGAACGACAGCATTGAGGTCATCAGCGGGCTGGCTGAGGGCGAAACCGTACTATTGGCTTCGCAATGATTGTTCCTATTTGAAACTATCCCAATTTTGATGCAAAATAAAAATTGATAATCGCCCGGCCCATTTCGGTAGATCTCGTACCGAGGATTTTCCCGTGTACACCCAAAATACCAACGCAGATCCCGCGATTTCCCCCCGGTGCCAAGGCATAAGCTGCAAGCCAATCATATTTGAATTGATCCATTTTGTCGTTAATGGTGCCGGTTTTGGCACCCAGTTCAAATTTTTTAAACAACCTTTTGCGGCGTAGCCTGCGAAACGCTTTTCGGCTTGTCCCGTAGCGGACGGCATCATGCATCAAAGCCTTTAAATCTGTTGCTGTTTGACTGCTGACAGCAGTGTTTAATACACCGGGATCGGCGTTATAGACAACATTGCCCGCCTCATTTTGAATTGAATCCACCAGCCAAGGGATCGGCATTTCACCCCCGTTGACCGCGACGGTGGCCAGCAAAGTGGCATGAAGCGGTGAAATCAGCGTTTTTTTGTTAAAACCGGATGCAATTTCAGCCAGCCCGAATTCATCCGGCGGTACCTGGATCGTACTCACCTCCAATGGAAGATCAAAGGTGATCGGCTTGTTGAAGAAAAATTTTTCGGCATACCCGGCAAGGACTTCCTGACCGAGATCATATATGCCCATCTTGCCGAAAACGGAGTTGTTCGACAATGCAAAGGCCTTACGAAACGTTGTTTTAGTGTTGTAACGTCCTTTGGTTGGCTTTAATTGATTTTTATAGAGGGTGTGTCTTCGACCTCTAAAATGCAGCGATTTATCCGGAGAAAAGCCCGCTGTCTCCAGCGCTGCAGCCGCCGAGACAATTTTAAAGAGGCTGGCAGCCGGATAATCGGCCTTTAGATTGAGATTCCCTGTGCCGCCGTTTGCGTCATAGCCAGCCATGGCAATGATTCGGCCGTCATAGGGGCTCAGTACCACCACGGCTGATTGCAACGTCCTGGATCGATTCTGCAGCCGGGTAATATAATTTTGAAGCTTTGTATTGATGGTTGTCTGGATAGTATAGCGGCCGCTTTCATTCTTATGGAAAATCTGATCGTTCAACGCCAGCGGTTTGCCGGTTATATCGGTCAGAAAAACGGCAAGATCATTGCGGGTGAGCATCTGGTGGGTGGGGTTGCCATCTGTATGCGACGGGGACAATTCTTGATCGGCCCAGCTCCAATTTTCAGGAATTCGGAAACCCGTCAAGACCAAAATTGCCAAAACGGTTAATAGACCACCGACGATGGTCATCACCCATAGCAGTTTCCTTAAATAGTGCTTTCTTTTGGCGTTTTTTTGAAGTCCTGTCTGGTACTTGCGCCAGTTGGCAGGTAATTTTGAATTATAGCTCATCTCTGCTTGCGATGGTCGTGACGTTTATTCTTATAAAGAGGAACCATACGGAGTCGGCCCATGGGTGTCAAATAGAAAAGGGGGCGGCACAATCGCCCCCCCATCTTCTTCTTGGCCTCATCTTATAACACTGACGTGTATAGGTCAAGTTTCTCACTTCCCTAAACCAGGATGAACGTATCTGAAAACGAGAGAATCGGGGGGATAAAAAATTGATTTGCAATTTGTCTATTATCGTTTTATTTTATTATATTATATAAACTTGAAGGTAAATCAAATGTACTCATCTGATATCAAGCTCTGTGCGCGACAAATTGTCAAAGAGTCGTTAAACGAAATACTGGCTAATATTTACCAGATTCCAACGCTGGAGGAGATGAAGATCTTTTTAGAAAAGAATTTCGATCATTCGTTTGATGAATACTTGGTTACCCAAAAAATCAAGCGTTCTCATCCCGAATGGAGCAATGAGCGCGTGGCGGAGGAAATGGACAAGAAAAAAAGGCGCTATGAATATGAATTGGGGGTAAATTTAAGAATAGCCGCTTTAAACACCATTGAAGAGATTGAAAACCTGATTATCAGTCTGAATAATGCCATCCGGGAGTGGAAGGTTATGAATCTTTAAATAATCAGGAAACACGTTTAAATTTTTCTTCAACAGCACCACAGATCGGGCACTTGTCCGGTGCAGCATCCTCACTGATGTATCCGCAGATCTGGCAAACATAGTATTCGGTTTCGCGGTCGGACACCATATCGTTGAGTGCCTTTTTATACAAGTCGGCATGGAGGCTTTCCACATCGCGGGCTTGGGAAAATGCTTTCAGTGCACTCTTGTTATTTTCCTCAGAGGCATCTTTCATTAGTTTTGGATATTCCTCCACATTGGCCTTAATCTCATTCTGGAAGGCCGTTTCAAGATTTTCTTCGGTTGAGCCGATTTTTCCACGCATCATTAACAGGTACCGGTGGGCGTGCACGGATTCAGCATCGGAAACTGCCCGGAAAAGACGGGCAATTTGGGAATAGCCTTCCATTTCAGCCTTTTGGGCGAAGGTCGCGTTTCTGGCCGAAGCCTTTGATTCGGCAGCGAATGCATAAGCGAGGTTTTTTTCAGTTTTGTCAGGCATCATTCGGGATTCCTTATTTTTTTTCTCAGTTTTTAATTTGTACTAAAAACCTGAGCGCTCAAGCCACTCAGTCATCGTTGGCGGCATCGTCATCAGCCATGAAACGGGTTTCAAGATACACTGAGCATCGACCGCCACACCTTCCTGGATAATCGATACCGGTTTGTCCATTGAGACAACAATGACAACCAGGTTGGGATTTTCGGATGTAAATCTCAGCGCAGAATTATATCTGGCGCCGCGCGAGCGGTCCTCCCCCGCAACGGCGCGACCGTCTAAAAGACAGGCGAAGCCATGAAGATTCAGATCCGCGCCAATATGCAAAGCGCCGTCGACTTTAGCCAGATCCTTGGCTATGGCGAGCATCTCATTTTGGGTTAGGTCCAGCGGTTCCCGGAGGTGATGGCCGGAAATTAAGATTGGCTGCTCATTCAGATCGATTACCAGGGTGCAGCCGTACTTTTCATTTTCGGCATTGTGGACGATTTTTGTGACGATCTTAAACAGGAGGTGAGCACTGTCCGTATCGAGGTTCGACTCCAACAAGGTCTCTTCCAGTTGAACCATTTTCGCACGAAACGTGGTAGAATGAAAATTTCCATCTGCAAAACTGCAAACTTTTTGACCGTTTAAGTATAGAAATCCGTGCTGTCTTCTAAATTCGGCGGTAATCCTGTATTTCGGCAGATCACCAGAGGCGATACCGACAATGTTATGACCGTCTGAGATTAAGCTCCGCTCCGAGTCTCCGACCGCCTGTAGTAATTTGCAAATATGTTTAAAATTATCAAGGGTGGGCTGCTCAATCACCGGGAACCGAGCTATGAAATTGATCTCTTCAAGGGAGCGAGGCTCGACCAGGACCAGTGTCCCTCGCGGCCAGGCCCCCTCTTCACGGGTCTTCGAAATACCGAGCACGGCATCCAAGATGGGATAGACCCGAAGCTGGGTGTCCAATCCCATCATAAAATTCATTTCATCAACAATGTAGTCTCGAACGGCGTGGGTCGCATATTCGCGCAATACATAGCCTGAGGTGCCGGTACAGAATTTATTGTCGGAGGCAAAGTCGTGTGAAAGGAGCCAGGCCGCGTGTTCGAGCCAGCGCTCTGTCGGACCGGTGGAGCACATGTCCGGATGATGCTCGGTAAACCACATCTGGTAGAATATCGAATAAGACCATCCGCCGCATGAAATCAGGCCCGTTAGTCCAAGGTTTTTGGCGACCTGAATTTGACCAAAACGCCTGACCATTTCGAAATTCGAGGGGGCCTTGCGCCAGTCATCCGAGTCCAAAAAATGCTCCTTTAAAATGGGTCCGTGTCCCTGAAGAATATTTTGCGGATCATAAACATGGATCGGGTCCTGGGGTCCGATTGCATAGATCAAGGCGCAGCGGCTGGGTTGAGAAAAGTGCGAAAGCCCCTCACGCAACCCGTCGAGTGTGTGAAAAATACACATATTCTGAAAGGAATCAGCCGACATGAATATCTCCGGGAATTTCTTCGCCGAATACGAGTGTTTGCCATCGCTGCAACCGGGGTGTTTTTGATTGCCCGTTCAAACAGTTGAAATTTTCGGCCAGCTTAATGAGTCATGTCCGATCTTTGGCGCTCTCGGGCGATCAGAGACTATGCCAATCCGAGCATTTCCTCCACCAAGAGCTTCCATTCCTCCTCAAGGGAGATGGCGGGCCTTTTGCGGCCGGCACGGGTATACCAATAATCGGCGTTCCATAAAACGCCCTCTTCACGGTGGAGATAAGCATGTACGGCGCTGCCCGCATTGGTCGGAATGTCCTGGGCAATTGTGTGGGCCGTATCCCAGTCCCCCTTCTTATCCCACCACAAAGAGGTGAGTGTCTCAGAAAGCTCGGATGGCGGGCGATCCTGATCAATACATTTTAGATATTCTTCGAATTTCACGGTGCCTCCAGCAGGGTCCGGCAACAAAAGATTTCGCTAACCGTAGACCAGACTTATGTCACGCATACGCTATTTTAAAAATAAAATCAATGCTATCCTTTCACTTTCCGGTGCAATTTGGTATAGCCTCCTTCATTTTAAAAACAATTCGATCCGGCGAACCAGGGCTCAACTATGTCCCAACAAACCTTCATCAGCAGTCCGGCAGAAACCCGGCTGCAGCTGATTTTAAAAATCGTGGTCGTGGTGATCTGTCGATTGGTGCTGAGCACGGCCCGCCGTTTCGTCTATCCGTTTGCCCCGGTGTTAAGCCGCAGTTTAGGAGTCCCGCTCACATCCATTACACCGCTGATCGCCGTCAATTGGGCAACCTCATTGCTGGGTGTCTTTTTTGGTCCTTTAGCGGATCGATTCGGTTATCGTAAAATGATGATATTCGGTCTGATGATGCTTGCCGGCGGTATGTTTGCGGGTGGCTTTTTCCCTTTTTACGGGGTTATTCTGATTGCTTTGTTTTTAGCCGGACTGGGAAAAAATGTGTTTGATCCGGCTGTCCAGGCCTATGTCAGTGAACGGGTACCCTATGGCCGCAGGGCAACCGCAATCGGTTTTCTTGAAATCAGCTGGGCCGGCAGCACGCTTTTGGGTATCCCGCTGATTGCCCTGCTGATTGACCGGATAGGATGGCAGTCGCCCTTTTTTGCCATGGGGGGCATGGGGCTTGCCGGTATTTTTGCGCTGTCAGTTTTATTCCCTTCGGACGAACAATCCATCTCCAACCCCCGTCCGTCGATGCCATACAATAAGATTTTGTCGGTCATCGCACAGGACAGGGCCTCAGTGGGCGCATTGGCCTTTGTCTTTTTCTTCAGTGCCGCCATCGATAATCTTTTTGTCATATACGGAGCCTGGTTGGAACACGCCTTCAACGTGAGTGTCGTGACGTTGGGCATGGCAACCGCTATCATCGGGGTAGCAGAGTTGATCGGCGAGATTCTGGTGGCAACCATATCCGATCGTTTCGGTTTAAAAAGGGCCGTCTTGATCGGGACGACCATCTGCATTTTTACTTATGGTCTGCTACCTTTGGCAGCCCAATCGTTGATGCCGGCTTTGGCCGGTCTTTTCGTTCATTTTTTGATCTTTGAGTTTACCATCATTTCCAGTGTCGCTCTGTGTACCGAACTGCAGCCTGGAATGCGGGCCACGGTAATTGCCGGATTTTTTGCAGCCGCCGGTCTGGGAAGGATTCTCGGTGCCATGAGCGGCGGGCCGGTTTGGTTGGCCGGCGGCATTATTTCGACGGGTTTGGTTTCGGCTATTCTGACCACAATGGCTTTTTTAGCGCTGTTTTGGGGGTTGCGCGGCTGGCGCAAGGGTTAGAGATGGGGTGGTTACACCAACGACACCGCTGGCCCCGAGCGCTCAGACAGATCGGAAAGGAACCTAAGAAATCTTTTTTCAATTGTTTTCTTGGCTTGTGGAAGCAGTTTTTGACCGCGATTGCCCGGATAATCGCTGCTGCCCCGCTAAAAGGCAGCGGGATGCAAGTAAAAGCCCCTTCCACCATTCAACAGTGACGGCCTAAAAGGCACTTAATTCTACGAGAACGCGTTTTGTCGGGACTTAACTTCCTCAGCTCCATGGCGATCTCTTTTTCGCGGGAATTTTAGATAGGGGATGATGGCTTCGTTTTTATTTCCGCCGGTTCCATCATAAGTAATAGAGACCACCGGCACCCCGGTTTTGTTCTCGATTTCTTTTGCCATTGCTTCCGTAATCAAAGAGGGGCAGCAAAATGCCGGGCTGGTTTGGACGAATAAGGATACGTCCGGATAATAGCGTTTGATATAGAATATCTTCAGAATATTTTCCATGGACTCGCCGGTGTGCTCTATCCTCAGATTGTATGGGGCGAGAATCTTTTGTGGCGATTCATGGTATGCTCTGGGGGGTTCCTTTAATATTCGATTAAAATAGGCGTAATAGGTTTTTTCCAGCCGCGCTGCCGTGGCACAAAGGGCTTTTGAAGACAGTACGCTCAGATAATGTCCCTCTACGAACCATTTGCGCAAATACGGCCTGGCGATCATTTTCACCAGCGAACTGTACGGGGTGGTGATCACTTCACCGCCCTGTTCTTCGATATAATGAATCAGGCCCTGGTTGATGACGTCATTGTCTCGAGCATAAAGGTCGCCGAAAATGGCTACTTTCGGCCTTGGGTATCGTTTGATGAAAACCGATTTTTCGTGGGTTGTTTTAATGGCCTCAAATCGAGACACCACTTCAGCCACTGCCTTTTCTTTGGAAAGGTTGCCCAGGAAGGCCTCAACCAAAACATCCATGGCCTCCTTGATGACCTGATCCGTTGTTCCGCTAACCTGCTCATAGGGTCTTATTTTGCAGCCTAATTTGCGGACCAGTCCTCCCAACATGAAGGCCAGGTAAGTGT
>JASFSK010000025.1:0-17333 GCA_050114455.1 Desulfobacterales bacterium
CCAATAGCCGCTTCGATGATCGGTTGAACGCGTTATAAAAAGTTCATTTTTTGCCCGTGTCATCGCTACATAAAGAATCCGACGCTCCTCCTCTTCGGCTTCGAGCTCACCGAAACTTCTGACATGGGGATAGGTACCCTGCTTGGCCCCGGCCACAAAGCATGTGGCGGCCTCGGTTCCCTTGGCGCTATGCACGGTAATCAAGGTGACCACATCTTCGGATTCTAGTCTGTCAATCTCCGTATTTGTCATCGGTTCCAGGGTAAAGGCATCAATAAATTCTGGCAGGGAACTGTAGCGCTCGGCAATGGTGGCAATTAGCTCAAGATCCTTTTTTCTCAGATGCCAGCGGTCATATCTGGATTCAAGAACGGGGGCCAGGGTCTGAATCGCGGTGATAACGGCTTCTTGCGGCTTGGATAAGGCACCAATCATATTTCTATATCCAATCACCCCAGGATGATGCGGTCCCATCCGCAGGGTCAATCCCTCCAACGCATTGTCCGCTTTGGATGCCAAGATGGCCGCCACAGTCTTTTCCGCGGTCTTTGGTCCAATTCCCGGCCATAGCTGTAAATACCGCATCCAGGCCAGATCGTCTTCGAAACTGCGGGCGGTTCTTAGCAAGGCCAGGATATCGCGGACATGGGCGGATTTTATTAGGCTGGTGCCGCCGATAAATACATAAGGGATTTCGCGCTGAATGAACTCCGCCTCGATTGGTTTGGCATCATACGCGGTTCGAACAAGTATCATCATGTCACGATAGTCGGTATCGGATTCAAATCGATCCACAATCTTATCAGCGATCCAGCTGGCCTCCTCAAACTGGCTATCGAAGTCGATCAGCTCGGGGGGCTGGCCGGCCTTGCCACGGTGCGCCGTCAAAGTGTTTTTGTAATCAAGGGGAGACTGGCCCAGCAACCAATTCGACAAGTCAAGGATTTCCTGGTAGCTTCTATAATTTTTGGACAACTTTAAAATTTCGCTGGCCTGAAAAAGTTTGTCGAAAAGATATACATGTTCGAAATTTGCGCCCCGAAACTTGTAGATCGATTGTGCCGGGTCGCCAACGCAAAATAAACGAACGCCTTCCCGGGAGAATTGTTGCAAGATTCTGAACTGCAATGGGTTGGTATCTTGCATTTCATCTACCAGGCACTCTTCAAAAAGTTTGGCAAGGTCTTTTCTGAGTGCGGTTTTCCGCTCTAAAACGCTGCCGAAAATTTCGAGCAAATCGTCAAAATCCAGATAGCCGCGCTCAGCTTTGGTTTTCTGGTATTCGCCGAACATATCCGTGCACAGTTTAACGTGCTCGCCGCTGATTTCGCTGTGCTGGCTGAGGTAATCCTCAGGCTGCTGGCAAGTATTTCTGCAATAAGAATATAATCTGTTTAATTCTGCGGATTTAGGTAATATTTTACCGATTTTTTTACCTTTTTTGTCAAGCAGGCGCCGGCGGACGAGACTCATAAGCGCGTTTTGATCATCGACATCGATCACGTTTAAGCCCATAATCCCAAAGCTATTGGGAATCCGCCGCATGACCCTGAGGCAAAAAGCATGAAACGTTCCCGCCTGAACCTGGTTTGAAACCGGGCCGACCTCGGATTTCAAGCGGCTCTTCATTTCCCGCGCTGCACGGTTGGTAAATGTCATCATCAAAATCCGTGAGGCGTCCACTCCCGATCGGATCAAATATGCCGTGCGGGCAATGATGGTTCGGGTTTTGCCACAACCTGCTCCTGCCATAACAAGGAGGCTTTTTGCAGATCCGTGGTATTGCGCAGCAGCCTTCTGTTGTGGATTTAACTTAATATCGGTGCTCATAATACGCCATACGGGGAGCTTTTGAATACGCTTTGATCAATCCCAACCACTGCGTCAAAATAATTCGCCTTGATGGGCCTGATCTTTATCGTGCTTTCATTCATGGGGCCTTCTTTCTCCATCGGGTCATTTGCCTAATAATTTCTCACTGAGATTTAATGATACTCAAACGGAATTTGAAAGTAAACAACCGTTTTTTGAAAGCCTTTTGGTGAAGTTCAGAAAAATCATAGCCCAGATAAGTATCGGCCAGAAATAGGATGCGGATTACACCCATCGCAGCGCCCTCATCACCTCTTCAGGACCCAGCGTGACCTTGGGACCAAGGCGCAACTCAATATTTCGGTTTTCCGAAACAAGTCTTCTCAACTCGGTTGTCAGGACGCGCAGCCGATCGTAAATCATGAGATTGAAATCCAGTTGGCGGGCTTGAAATGAGCGCTCATATCCTGGAGGAATGGGTATTTGACCTCCAGCTTTGATCTCCTTCCGTTCTAAAACGGAACCGCTTTTAAAAACAATCAGCTTTTTATTGTGGTCGTGATGATCTGCCGATGACCAGGCCAGGGAAGATTCGCTCAGCAAGCAAAACCAGCGAGTCCTCCGTATCATATGAGCACCGTGGCACACCTTGCCTTCGATGATGTGTGCGATTGCCTCGGGGGTCCAAACCCGTTCCTCGACGGAACTTTTTTGTTCAGGTTCATCATCACAGTTACTATTTTCTATTTCTGCTTCTATGTCAGCAAGGGCGATGGTTTCCATACGCTCACGCCAAAGTTTTGCTCCCAGGGTGGTCAAAAACCGCAATGCTGATTGCTGTGACACTCGACTGTCATAATTTTTTCGGAACAGGTTTGCGCCTTGTTGTACGCAATCGATCTGGGGCGCATATCCATCGGGAAGATCAAGAAAGCTGTTGACGGTATATATCTGATCTTCCGTATCAACTTTTAGGCCTTCGGACATCCATAAACCGAAAGCGGTCAATGCTTTGATAAATCTGCCGCCGGGCAGGGGACCTACGGGAAATTTCCTGTCCGTGTCGGCACAATACCGGCAGAGGTCTTTGGTACAAAATACGAGCGTACGTTGCTGCCGTCGTAGGGCAATATTATAAGGTGGGCAATGTCTTTTTATCTCATCGGATTCCAGAATGGCGGCTTCCAGGGCGGAACCGGTCTGGGTGATATCCAGTTCCCTGGCCTGGGTGAGCATCTCAAGGGTGTGCTCTGCGTGAGGGGCTTTTTGGCGGAAATAGCTGTTTACACGCCGTTGGAGGGATTTGGCCTTGCCGATGTAAAGGGGAGCGCCATCTGCGGTGCGCAGCATCCGGTAGACCCCCGGTTTGTTCGGTAACCTGTGTTTAATTTCAGGATTCATCGGAAAAAACCGTTTGGATCGTCCCGGGGGTCTGGTTTCGTCCAGCCAGCTGACCAATTGATCGATGGCGGATATCCCCCAAGTTGAGGACAGCAGTTCAACCATTTTTTTCCAGATGTATGCGGTTGCGACGACATGGCCGCCACTGCGCTTGAGCTCCGGGGTGGCATGACCGAAATAGCCTGCCAAGGCCCGGATGCCCTTGCGTGGCAGATCAGGTAAAAGGCGCAGCGCAATTTCATGGGTACAGATGATGCTGAACGGGAAGGGTTCCTGCGGGCTATTTTTTTGGTGAAGTTGTTTTAAAAATGGTCGTTCAAAGCGGGCAAAATGGATCACCGTTGGACAAGCTGCCGTTGGATCCCCGGCAGTGATTTCCTGAGCTGTTGCCCTCAAACGCCTCCAGACCTTTTTCGTCGAAATAGCGGTTTCTGTAAAGCCGGCTTTGATGCCGGTAATCCGTTCAACCACCCGCGGAACGCCTGCTTCGGGGGGTAGACGAACCAAATAAGCCTGAAGGTTGGTATGCAGCAAGCGGTCGGCAGTATTTGCCCGGGTCGGCAACCAACCGACCTCAAGCAGATGTCCTTTGTCCGGATTTGCCCCGGTTGCCTGACAGTCAAGAGTTAACACTTTCAATTTTGCAAGCGATCCCGTCATATGAAAATATTTGCAAGATCGGCCGCTTCAGGTCAAGTGAAAAATTGGTCCGAATCAGCGACCACCAGCAGAGCTGAGAGTATGATAGGATGGCCCCTGAAAGGGGCCCGGGCCACCTTGCTGCTGGTGGTCGCTGATTTAATTCATAAGCCACCGGCATCGGTCAGTTTGCACGCTGAAGCATGCTCTCGCCGTATCGGTGGAACCTTTTAAATTCTCTTCCCGCTAAATCGGGGAGGCTTATGAATTGAGTTAATTACAGTTTGAAATACAATATCAACCGGCGACAAACTCACTTTTTTCTTAATTGTTTGAAATATTTTTGTCTAAATAATGTCAATATGTTATAACCCCTCAAAAGATCAGACAGGCAGGTACGGTAAAATGGATTCCGTTCAGTTTGACGCACTGCAAAAACTCAGAGAAAATATACCCCGATTGGCTGAATTACTTAAGCTTGGAGACGACGAACAAATACGTTTCTGGACTGACATGGTCGATGCCAAGCTTCTTTCCCGATTATCACCTGATTTCCCGGTGGTCGCCGCTATTTGTGGCGGCGGCTCAGCCGGAAAATCCAGTCTGTTTAATTCATTGGCCGGAGACCATCTTGCTCCCACCGGAGGTACGGCGGGATTGAATCGGCGGGTGCTATTTTCCATTCCGACGCAGCCGAACGGACAGGATGATCTTCTGGCAGATCTAGCACGAACCTTTAAATCTGCACCAGACCTTCTGAGCGCCAAGGAAGAGCTGACAGTGGCCGGAAAACCGCTTTACGTAGTCAACCCGTCTCCTTTGCATAATCTGGTTGTCCTGGATACACCGGATTTCGACACCGGTGCAAAAGGTACGTACGCCAATCGGGAAATTACTCAGATGGCGTTGGAAGCCTCCGATATTCTCATCTATATTTTTACCAATTCCAATTACAACAACCGGGATAACACCGATTTTATTGCTGAAATGCTCACCGGGATCGGCAAGCGAAAATGCTTTCTAGTGTATCGCGTCTACCCAAGTTATACCCAGCAAGAGGTATATGACCATGCCATGACAGTGGCAAAAGGCATTTACGGAGATTTAGCCGACCAATATTTGCTGGGAATTTACCGTACCGACGAAGATAATAAGGTCGCAGCCGGCAAAAAGTTTATGAAACTCAGTCCGATTGAGACAAATGCCCCGGCGTTTGTCAAAGCACTCCAGTCCGTTGATGCGCCCAAACTTCGTTCCGAATTGTACGCATCCATTTTAAACGACGTCTACAAACATGCTGAGTCGATAACTAACGATGCTCAAATTTCACTCGATGAGTTGAGTTTATACTATGATGCGATTCAAACCGCCCAAAGTCACTGTGTGCATGAAGCATTGAAACATTTTCCGATGGACCGTGTCATGAGGCGGTTTGCCCGGATCTGGGCTGCTTCGGATCCGGCCCATGTGAAAATCATGCGCAAAACGGGGAGCGTCATTGAATTGCCGCTCAAATTGATGCTCGGAGCGGCAATTTGGGCCAAGGGTCAATTATCTCTGACGAAATCGAACCCTGGGTCCTCAACCGAGTTTGCAGAAAAAATGGATGAGGACGTGCTGACAGCGGCGACTCGCATGCACTATCAGGCAGTCAGCCAGCAGATAGTTATCGACGGCTCTATAAACGATCCTGTTGTCGAACGAATGTTTGCTGCCATAAAAAAAATAAGGACGCGAAAAAGGTTGGGAAATGGAGAAAATCCCCTGGCCGAATATGCCGGCAACAGTTCCAAAGTCACCTTTGTGGTTGATGCCCATCCGGTGGTAGAACCGGAACAGAAAAAACTGCGGGCCCAAGAATTCAAGTCAATCGTACAGTCCATTCTGGCTGAAAAAGAGTCGATTTCTGTTATTACACAAGACATGGAAGATGATCTCGAACAGCTTGCCGATCGCTTCCGCCGTAAATTGGGGCTGTGGCATAAAATCAGTCAAACTTTCTGGGCGCTGCTCAACGTCCTGCCGGCCACGGTTGCAGTTACCTACGTGCTGTCTACCGGAGATCCCATCGGAGCTGCCGGTATAAAGGTGAAGCTGACGGGGCTTTTCGGCGCCAAAGACCTATATGCGCTGTTTGCCATACCGGTGACCACAGGTCTGAAAAAGGCTGATCGCAAACAGATCGAGGAAATGATCGGACCGATCGTGCAAACCTGGCTAAATCATAAATTAACTATCGTGCAACACCTCTTTGAAGAAAACATAACTGGAGAGATTTTGCGGTCTGCGCGAAGCAACATTGACGACATCGAACGATTGATCACTGAAATCCGACATTCAATGAAGATTTGCAGGGAGGGAGTTGGGATATAATGCTACCAGCGCGACAGACTGCCGCCCTCAGGGCACTTGGCGAAGTTGAAAGCTTCAAAAATGATCTCAATATGATGAGATTAACACTGGTGGGTGTTCCATTATGGCTTCCTGCAACGCCGCTGGTAAAACAATGCGATGAAGCGATCAAGATGATCGATGATCTGACCGACCGTTTCGAACAGAAACTGGTGGTGACCATTGTCGGACCCTGCGGTGCCGGCAAATCCACCCTGCTCAATGCCCTGGCGGGGGTTGATAATTTGTCACCAGCGGGGCATCAACGGCCGACCACCGGACATTTAATTGTATTCGGCAGCAATCAGCAAGATGCGGGGCAGCTGGTTGCACACCTCGGAAGTGATTCTGTTGAGGTTAAATCAAGTCCTAGCGCTATGCTATTGGAACACGTCCTCATCATCGACACACCGGATACTGACAGCAAAGCCTACCAGAAACATGCGCCACTTGTGCGGGAAGCCATCGCACGGTCAGATATGCTTATTTGTGTATTTGATTCTGAAAATCCCAAAAGAAAAGATCATGTTGATTTCCTATCCCCGTATGTCAGCAAATTCAGTGGGGAATCTCTGGTTAGCGTGATTAATAAGTGTGACCGTCAGGACGAGACGGAACTGAAAAATCGGATATTGCCTGATTTTCTGGCCTATATTCAGGAAGCTTGGAAAACATCTGTGGACCGTACCCTGTGTGTGTCCGCCCGGCAGCACCTCAGCAACCCGCGATGGGATCCTACGGCAGGCCCAAAGCATAATTATGACGAATTTGAAGACTTGCAAAGCTTAATTTTTGATAGCATCAATCGTGCGGGGTATGTGGTGGACCGGCGGTTGGAGAATGCCCGAAGCTTGAGGGATTTTATTTTCGATGAAGTCGAGCGAAAGGTTTCCGATTACCGCACATCGCTGATCACAGCCAGGCAGAAAATTCACAATGCGGAAAAAAAGTCTTTTCTGGACGCTGTCTCCGCCATGAAAAATGATGATTCGCGACAACTTTTCGGTATCGGTTTGTTGATTTATCAGAAGCTCTCCCAACGGTGGGTGGGCCCCATGGGTTGGATGATCGCCATTTGGGCCCGATTGCTGATTTTTGGGACGGGTATCGCTGCCATGTTAAGATTTGGCCGGCCGATCACGCAAATTCTGGGCATGGTTTCGGCCTGGAGGCATTTCAAAGAATCAAAATCGGCGTCGGCCGAGGTCGGTAACGATGAAAGGGTCGACGCCGGCCTGCGAACCTACCGGCTCGCCACGTTGAGTCAGTGGCCGGACATCGCCGAATCTCTGATTGGCGGCGGGTTTAATAGCTCTGTACGAAGGGTGGAAGAATCATTGCCTGTTGGTGAAGCGCTCAGCGAAAAATTGGCAGGGATCTGGCGTACGACCTTGGAGGCTGAAATTGAAAGGGTATCAGGCAGGCTTTCCGGAACACCGCTTCAGCTTTTATTTAATCTGCCGGTATTCGGCATGCTGGGTTACAGCGGGTGGATCACCGTAAAGGGATTTTTGTTGGGAGAATATTTTGCGGGAGCGTTTTTCCTGCATGCCTTTTGGTCGATCGGCATCATACTGGTGATGAGCTTTTTTCTATTTCAGGCCTGCGTACGATTGGCTGCTGGACCGGAACGCCTGACCACAAAAGCGTTTGAGAAGATGAAACGCCAAACCGATCAGCTGGATGTGACCACGCCCAACCCGGTGTTGGTTCAACTTGATAGCCTCATAGAGTTGGATGCCATGCTATCTTCGCGGGATGGCGGTTGATTTTTCCCATTCCCATCATCCTTTACATCAGCAACGAACCAATTTTTTTCAAGAAACAGCCTCCCTTAAAGCCCTTTTTGGTGAATTACCGTTTAGCGAAGTTTACGAATGCTGATACCTATAAAA
The DNA here is from genome assembly GCA_050114455.1 of Desulfobacterales bacterium. Classification (GTDB taxonomy): domain Bacteria; phylum Desulfobacterota; class Desulfobacteria; order Desulfobacterales; family JAFDCJ01; genus JAFDCJ01. Next base: position 8,139 of record JASFSK010000025.1, read on the forward strand.
AAATTTGGGATGGTTTCCAAGAAACCACCCCAATTAGAAAGGAGGTAGATGACGCTGTGTGTTTACGCTGCACAGGCCTGATATTATTTTCGGACCATCTGATAATATCTTTAGAATTTTTTTCAATACCTCTTATTCAAGTGTACTGCAGTCTTGCCACCTGATCTGAATTGAATCCTTCAAGTATTGCAGATCTGTTCAAACCAATTCAAATGCTCCTCATCTGCGATCCCCAGCCGTTTAGCCACTGCGGGGGAAAATATGGCGAAATTTGCAGTTGATCGGGTACAGATCGAACCATCGTCCTTGGACAGGATGCCCTCCATCACTGCTTCATGTTTTCCTTTTAACTCCAGGACTTTTCCTTCGGCCTTCAAGGTATGATCGATATACACAGGCTTCAGGAATTCAATTGTCATCGATTTGGTTAAAGTGATCCGTTTTAGAAGGTAGATTGCCGCCCAACTCATAATTTCATCCAGAATCGTCGATAAAATGCCGCCATGAATCAGATTGTTCCAACCGCACAAATGCTCTGGCACCATTACATCCGAGAATACGGCTGAATCGTTTGTGAAAAAATTCATTTGAAGTCCCGACGGATTTATGGGGCTGCATCCAAAACAATGATGCGTTGCGCTATTGGGCAGGCTTTTGTATTTTTTTTCTAATTCCATCGCTCTAGAAATATAAATGGTTGAAAAGCTTATCTGCGGCCTCTTCATCCAGACCTTTTAGAATTTTATATTCATCGAGGGCAGCCGCCTTGTCTCCCTTCTGAAAAAGAGCATATCCCAAATTATAGTGTGCCGGTGCAAAATCGGGGTCAATGCGAATCGCCTCCTTGTAGGAAAGTATTTCCGTATCCGATTTTCCTAATTTGCCGTATGCTACGCCTATATTATTGTGGGCCGGTGCGTATTCAGGGTTGATTCGCAGAACTTCCTGGTGAGCCTTGATAGCTTCCTGGTAGCGACCCAGTTTGGTATATGCAATCCCAATGTTGAAATGCGCCGGAGCTGCGTCAGGGTTCAATCGTATGACGGTTTCAAAGGCCTCTCTGCCGTCATCGAGTCTGCCGATTCCCGCATAAATCATGCCGAGCCTAAAGTGTGCCGATTCAAAATCGGGATTTATCCGGATTACCTGCTTAAATGATTCAATCGCTTCCTGGTGCCGACCGAGCTTAGCATAATAATTTCCTAAATTATAATGCATGTTCGCATCATTGGGATTGATTTTGATTGCCTGCTTGTATGATTCAATCGCGGCATCAGGCTTATTCAGGCCGATCTGGCAAGAGCCCAGACCGTTCCATGCCATGATATTAGTAGGATCTTGTTCGATTGCTTCCTTGAAAAGTTCGAGGGCTTTTTGGTCGTCGCCGTTTATTGAAAAACTGTAGCCCTGGCGACAAAGTTCCTCGGCAAGCCTTGGTTGGTGGGAACTCTTGTTAAAGGTCCACATGGAGATCGAGAGGCCAAGCCGGGCCGGTTCCAACTTCAGGATGGAATTGCCGGCAATAGCGAAGTTAAGGTTTTGTCCGCGAACAAATTGAAATGTTGTCACGCCGATGACTTCCCCATTCAAATTTATCACCGGACCGCCGCTGGATCCCGGTGAGATCGGCGCCGACATTTGAAAAAATTCTCCTACTGATGGAATCTCGCGTATCGAAGAAACGATACCCTCGCTGACGGTCTGCTCAAGCCCCATGGGGCTGCCGACGACCATGATTTGCTCCGCAATGGTCGGTAATTCGTCGTCTATCTTTATCCACTTAACGTTTTCGCGGGGGATATCTACCAGCAGCTTTACCAGGTCAACCGATTTATTTTCCGCAACGACCATTGCAATCGGATATGAATTGCCGTCTGCTGTTCTCACTTCCGCGGCGTATTTTCCATCGATAACATGATAGTTTGTGATCAAATGTCCATATTTATCGATAAAGAATCCACTCCCGATGCCGGCAACGTTATGATAAGCGTCGTACACAACCACGGTCACGACAGCAGGACGAATCTTTCCGATCAATCTTGTAAAGTTTGCTTCGGCCAATGAATAACCGAATGTTACCAGACAAACAATCAATCCAAGCGTCATCTTATATTTGTAATTCATTTTTTTCTCCCATGCATGTTTGTCACTACCATGGAAACGTAAGCACAAATTCTCAAATTTAAATGAAAATCAAGGTTTTTTATGCGACAATCCTAAAAATATGTCGAATTTTTGTCCCGGATACCACAATTGAGCGGGTTGCGTTCAGTCAGAACTATTCAGGCTTTTCCATGCAGAGGTTAAAACTAGCTGCGGAGGGGGGCAAGTGTTTAAAATGATAGGGGTGGCCCTTCCGGACCACCCCTTACCCTAAGGAATTATAATTGACAGTGTACCCGCCAGCACACTGATATTTTTTAGATCGGTTTGCTGATCAATTAACTTAAGCGAAAAAAAGTATTCTTTCCTCATGCTCTGATTCGTGGCGAATTATAAACTTTTTATTTCCACATATTCATTTTTCTTTTCACAGAACCATTTGTATCTCCCTACGCAAGTGTATTCCTCGTCCGCCAAATCAATTATTTGTTTTGCAAAAACGACGGCTTGTTGCAAATCGCGAAACAGGTTTCGTAATGTCCCGATATTATCCCCATACTCGTCAACGCACACCATTGCTAAAATCACCTCCTGCAAAATTAAAAATCCAATATCAGATCCCTTAGATTCCCAAAATTCCGGGACCCTCAATCCTCGCTGGTGCAGAAATACAGATTGTCGGCGTATGATCCATTTTCTGGAAATACAGGTCTTCGACGAATTACCGCAGTTTTTGCATTTGAAACGCCATGTTGACGCTACAAATTTCATGCCAAGGTTAAAATTCTATATTTGTCGACATGGAATACTTTAATATTCTTGGCAAAACGGCAGGTCCCAGGCATTGATTCTCAAAAGATAAGTTAAGAAAATGATAAAGGCTATAAAATGTCAATTAATTGACCCGAAAAAGTCAACAATTTAAGTTGTTTGTATTCTTGACAAAAAATGTTATCAGAGGTACTAAAATAAAAGACTGGGGAATCTTTCTGCGATGGACACGATACTAAGTCGGCTTATTAATTACTGGGACATTCTAAGCATTTGGATCACCAATCAACCCACTTTCGTTGAAGTAGCGTTCGGGGTGGGGCTATTTTATCTGGTTTTACAAATACTAAAGGTGTCATCAAAAGGGGTATTGTACATACTCTCAGGCGTATTCAGAATTCCCCGTCGTTTTAGAAAACAAAAAGACATGAGGGGTAATCTCCGCAGCAAAAAATCGGGGTCTGCCGACGATGAAGCCCCGCCGTTCGTATTCAGATAACGTCGCCAACACCCTCAACCAATCCGAAACAGACGGCATTTTTTCTAATTCTCACCATTCCACAATCAAGCAATTCGCTCCTGACGGTTGTCCAATCGTAACAAGGCCAAGGTAACCCATTGTTGCCTTCTGGCCTGCAACATCTTTTCCGGTTTCAGGCCCAAAAACTTTTTGGATGGCAGTGGCAAAATTGTATTGCATGGCAGTCTCATTTTCAAATGAGATTCTGCAAAAGTCCAATGATCGATAAACTGACAATTCAGAGTAAAAAAGTTGACGATAATTGTCATTTTGCGGACCATTTAGAAAATAAAACCAGATTAACTGACCGGAATTATATAAAATAACATTTTTTTTAGAGTTGGCATAAAATTTGTATAATTACATTTTCACTTAGCCAAGCGGCTAAACCTTAAAACTTCTCAGATGTGCGTGCATCTTCTCTGTCGGGCTCTCACGACTAAATGTAATGAGGAATAGCGCCGCACGAGAACAACGGCATTGTGGGAAGTTTTTTAAATTATGCCTTTAAAGGAGTCTATCAGTTTAGAGAATAGATAACTGAGGTTCCAAACAAGGCTTTAAATAGTTCGGAGATTGTTAATCCGCTGAATCCTGTCCTGCGACATCTCGCTATCGGACGGGATTTCTTTTTTAATGAAGGAGAGCCGCGATGATTTCTGAAATGAATGGCACAATCTATGAATTCCGCTGGATACCATAGGCCAATTCCGACCGGGATACCAAAATTACGATTCGATCAAATTATCTCGAATATCTTTTTTCGTTGAGCCGCATCTCCCATTTATTCATTCTAAAATAATAATATATCTAAATCTACACTTGAATCTTGCACATGAAAGCCTCCGACTTGTGCTAAATCACGGTTGTGGCTGTTTAGATCGATATTGATAAGATACGCATTACCCAGTATCTTATACTTGTTTTTCGAGGATGTCCCTGCTATTAACCTACCTTAGGCATATACCCTTAATTGTTGCATTTTCAAACTTGAACACCTAACAGATAAACATCAAAAAAGGTTACCGGAGAATTGCTATGTCGACCAATTTACCCCCAAAAAATCCATTTCCTTCTGCTCGTGATGCCGCACTTTCAGCCCGGCGACACATTGACTCGGCCCAGTGTCGATCGATCTCTTATCAGTTGGCGTTTCAGGATCAGGATTTTCTGTTGCGGGATGAACTGCGGCCGGTGCGCTTCCAATTGGAGCTGCTAAAACCTGAGCTGATCTTGCAAGAGCAACACATCGAGTCGACAGTTGTCATATTCGGCAGTGCAAGGATTCCAGATTTTGAAACCGCTCAGAGCCGATTGGTATCTGCCCAGGATGCATATAGTCGCAACAAAGACGATCCGTCGTTAAAACAGAAATTAGAGGCAGCCCGCCGGGCGTTGGGAAACAGTCAATACTATGAAGAGGCACGCAAATTGGGTCATTTGATATCCAGTAATACCAGCAAAGATCATCTGGTGTTGGTGACCGGCGGCGGTCCGGGTATTATGGAAGCCGCCAATCGCGGAGCCCATGAGGCCGGGAAACCGAGCATCGGGATGAATATCGTTCTGCCGCATGAGCAGGCACCCAATCCCTATATAACGCCTGATTTAAATTTCCAATTTCATTATTTTGCCATTCGCAAAATGCACCTGCTGATGCGTGCCAAGAGTATGGTTGCGTTTCCAGGCGGTTTCGGCACCCTCGATGAGCTTTTTGAGACGCTGACGCTCATTCAGACCCAAAAAGTGCAGCCAATCCCCGTGCTTCTCTTCGGCAAAACATATTGGAAACGAATTATCAATTTCGATGCCCTGGTTGAAGAAGGCGTCATATCAAGTAAGGATCTTGAATTATTTGAATATGTAGAAACAGCAGATGAAGCTTGGAGGAAAATTTCGGAAGCAATCTGAATGCGGTAAATAATGCCATTTACTTGACGGCATTTATGCTTACTTTTTAAATTGGTTTTTGACAGTTCATATTCCTGCAAGCTTGCATATGGCTGATGCCGACTCTAACAAGAGCAGGGTGTATCGAAGCAGCGCCCATTTCACGCTTGAATTTGTGTTATAATCCGAACTCCTATACTTCTGGCGGCTTCGAATTTACAACATCCGAAGGGAGGATGCCTGTGAAAGGCCTGAGAACAGTTTTATATGTCACTCTAGGTTGTTTTGCCGCTTGGCCCCTGTTTGCCGACATTTATGAGTGGACAGATGAAAACGGTGTCAAGCACTACACCAATTATGCACCTCCTTCAGAGGCCAAAACATTATTGAAAACAGAAGAGCTGCCTTATGATGAGGCCGCTGATCGCGCCCGAATGGAGGCTGAACGAAAGGTGCAGCTAGAGCTTGCGCGCCTGGAGCTTGCTGAAAGGGAAGCTGAGCTCGAATGGCGCGAGGCGCAAACCGAGCAAAGATTGGCCGAGGCCGGTCGCCAGGCTGAAGAGACGTTGCGCGAAGCTGAAATGATCCTGAATGAAGCTCGCAACGAACGTTATAACAACAGAAATCACGGACATACCCATTATTTTCGGGGCTATTATCCGCATCATTATAGGGGCCGCTATTTCCACCGCAATAAAACCAGCAGCATTTTTTACGTCCGGCCGCCCAATTCAATTCATTTCAAACATTACCGCCTTAAGAAGTACCATTTTGGACACGACAAAAAGCATTCCTACAAACCTTATTTTGGTAAGAAATACTCCCGGAAACCAGGGCCTCGAGGGGATCATGGCGTTCACTCTTACAACCGCCCCCATCGTCATGGATTTTCGAACCGATCCCATGGTAAAATTCACACCGGAAGAAGCCATTCCGGGTGGGGACGCTCCCTATCACCTTCATGGCGCCATTCGCCGTCCTTCAGCTACAAAAGATGACACCAAAATTCAAGGGGCGCAAAAGCTATTGATCGTACAAACTGCAGCGGATTGAGGTTAAACCGTGTGGTGAGGGCGGATTATTTGGGATCCAAGAAGTCTTTAAGGTTAATGATTTTATCATCGCTTTTGAGGGTTCCTTTGAGACTCCCCATTGATCCTTTTACTTTTTCTTTCCGAAGACCACTGATTAATGATTGAAGCTCACTGTTTTCTTCAATGAGCTGATTGATTTGTTCTTTCAGCTTTGTCCAGTTGGCTTCCAGATCCAGAGTGTTCAGCTGGAAATTACCAATTTCAGCCAATAACTGCCCCAAATGGGATAAAAGGCCAAAATGAGTTGTCCCTTGCAGGTAGTATGGACAATGAGACCATAGACTGATGCAATCAAAGCCCCTTTTGGCGCCTTCTGATTGGATGATTGTATGAACGGCGCTTGGACCCTGATAGGCAATTGGCGTGATGTCGTACTCCATTAATTGGGAGAGCATATCTTGACTCGATGCGACTCCCGAGACAATCCTATCCGTATGCAGGACATTGTCATACATGCTTCCCAGAGTAATAATTTTCTGGACTCCCAGCTTCCGGCAGATAGAAAATAGTTGACTGGCCAATTGAAACCATTTTAGATTTGGTTCATCCGCCTTCATAATGACAATGTCGCGTTGACCGGCACCACTTTTAACTGCAAACAATGAACCGCCCGGCGGTTTGAATCTTTCCAGAATGCCACCCGCGATATTAACCCGGGGACGCTGTTCATCATATCGATAAAAGGTGTCCGGGTCGAGATCTGCAAAATGCTGTGCTTGTTTGCGGCGGATGAGGTAACTGGCCATACCGTTTGAAATGTTGAGGGCATTTCCCCATCCGTCAAATCCGGCGATAAAAAGGGGATTATCTAACTGCGGCAATTCCTTGATATGAATTCCCTGGTCGCTCATAAACCAAATTTGACATTCTGATTATGAATTGTCAAGCTGATCCTTGGCGAATAATTTCATTTGATCCCGATGCACTTTCTCAAAATGTTCGATGAACAGCTCTACCTGGCGTTTAAGGGCTTCAATCTGTTTCAGGTTGGACAGTTTCCAACGATACAGTTCTTTGTGAAGATCACGGCCGTAATCGGCCAACGCCTCAATAATTTGTGGTTTTGCGGGCTCCCAGAGAAGATGGGCTTCTTCGATGGGAAGTTGTACTTTATCGAAATGATGACGGCAAATACGGTCCCACCATTTGGAAGGGATTTCCCCATTTGTTTGCGCACCTTCAAAATAAAAAAAAGACCATTCTAGTTGGGGCGCTGGAATATGGAGGTCTCTGGCGACATCGCGCAATACAAGCTTTCCTTCCGGGGTATGTTTGTCAAATACGATCCAGTATGGAAAAGCTCCTTCCGGGGGTGGCTGTTTGATAGGAGGTGGCAACGTTTTGGTGGCTGCAAGGTATGCGGCTGCCTGGATCACCGCTTTATCCCGGTGCGATCCTTCATGTTTAAAACGCACCGCATTTTCAATGATGGCAGCCTGTTTTTCAGATTTTTCATGAGTCTCAATCCATTGCCAGAAATCATCGGGGCGCTTTACGGCATTTGCTAAAATTTTGATGTGCTTATCGTCGGAGGTACCATTCAATACCTTTGCATCCCCCTCGCAATAAGCGTTTGTAAGATAGCCCAGCCCGGCGGCCCCCCGGCATTTTTTAGATCGGGTCACTTTGATCAGCGCAGCGACTTTGCTGTAAAATTTTCTGTTAAAAATGAGTTCACTGCCCAAAGGCCAGCACTCTTCAAAGGCAATGATGGCTGTTCGGGTGCGGTACCATTTTCTCTCCCTAGCGCTCAAACTTTCTATCAAGGCGCTGGTAGCCAATACCAAATCGGAATGACCTCGCCGCACTGCCTTCTGTAGCAAAGAGCGGTATCGCATCTCTATTTCGGATTTTCTTTGAATCATGAAACAGGGCGGAATATCTTTGCCTCGTCCGCTTAGATCATCTGGTCGAAACAGTGAATCTTGGAATATTGAATAATGAATCTCGAAGGATGGAATCGATTCACAAGTGCATTTTAACAATTAGCCAAAAATCATTGTTCCATACTCGACATTCATCAGTTTCTAACCCGATCAGACCTGGCGTTCGCGGACCCCGGCGGTTCTTGGGTAAAAATTATCATAATTTTTGAATTATTACGAATATTTGTGCAGAATAGGGCTATATTGTTATTGTAAACCTGATGACGATCTCATGGGCCGCTCCGAAAACCCGGTGTTTCGGGGGCCAAGACAGCAATCTCATTGTTCTCTTCGATAATGACAGTTGTCCACTGCTTGCTTGAGTACCAGATACCAATCCGGTTGCCGTTGTTATCCAGGATGGCGGAACCGTAGGGTGGATAACCATATACATTGTCCATCTGCGAGACCCAGCCTCTTAATAGAGGTTTGGTGAGCTTTATTTCCCGCCACAGCCCTAACCGCAATTTATAATTGTCTTGGATTCCGATGATGGCATGTGGAATACTAGACTGGCCGGTGGTGTAATATTTGTGATCCGGCAGAACTTTGTAAAGCATAAAGACTTTGTTGACATCCGGATCCCGCTTGAGCCTGCCATATTTAAAACTGGGTAACCCCAATGATTTAAGCGTTGGGAATTCCAGGGCATTGGCCATTGAAATTGAGCCGATCAAAAAGAGACAAACAATCAACCTCTGCATGGCTTTAATTGGGATTTTTTTTGTCGCAACCATTGTACATCTCCAATTCATGAGCAATATTTGCCAGAAGGCTCAATGTTTAGCAAATATGCCGGCAGAACTCCAGCACGAAAATTGATAAAGAATATGTGCTTGCCGGGGTGATCCGACCGGTGGTCAAGCGAACCCGCTTAATCGGGCATCGGGCT
>JASFSK010000026.1:0-17224 GCA_050114455.1 Desulfobacterales bacterium
CGTTTCTTGTTGACTTTTTTAGCATACTGTGATGGATAAACCCATTTGATAATTTTCGATTCTTGTAAAAAATCTGAATAAGGAGGCACACATTGTTTGGTTTCGAAAACATATCGGCCAACAACGGATGGGCCATGGCAGCGGTTGGCGCTTCTATCGTGTTTCTGGGTTTGGTAGTACTGTCCCTTGTCATTTCTCAAGTCCACAAAATTCTCAAGTTATGGGAACGTCGCGATGAGGAGCCCAAGGCAAAGGAAAAACAGGCCCCGGTCGAGGAACTGAAAACGAAGAAAGCACCCGGCCCCTTACAACACCATCTGCCGACGGTCAAGGAACTTACCAGTATTTACAGGCCGTTGGTGGAGCAATTGAAACAACCCTTTGAACTCTTACAACTATTTGAAATATCTAACAAAATGGATCTTCCCCATCCCCATCTGTCGATAAGATATTTGCAGGAAGCTGGCATACTAACCCCACAGGGGGATGGCACGTTCACCTGGGATAAACAAAAAGCAAGTTAAAGGTTAAAACATGTTCGATCTATTATTCCAATTTCTATCAAACACCGGGTATTTCTTAGCGGACTATCGCCATATCATCATGATTCTCGTTGGCTGTATATTTTTATATCTTGGGACAGCCAAAAAATTCGAACCGCTGCTGTTGGTTCCTATCGGCTTTGGCATTTTGGTCGGAAATGTTCCCTTTTTCAAAGGCTTTGGTATCGGTATTTATGAAACCAACAGCGTATTGCATTATCTTTACTTTGGCGTGACCACCGGTGTCTATCCTTCCATCGTATTTCTGGGTCTGGGAGCTATGACTGATTTTTCATCGTTGCTGGCCCAGCCTAAATTAATGCTTTTGGGCGCTGCAGCCCAGATGGGCATATATGTGACCCTTTTGGGTGCTTTGTTTTTTGGTTTTCTTCCCAAAGAAGCCGCCTCGATTGCCATCATCGGAGGTGCCGATGGGCCGACGTCTATATTCTTAACCGCCAAACTTGCGCCGCACCTCATCGGGCCTATTGCCATCGCGGCCTATTCCTACATGGCGCTGATACCGGTAATTCAACCGCCAATCATGAGGCTGTTGACCAGCCGGCAGGAACGACTTATCAGAATGCCGCCCGGCAGGACAGTTTCCAGGAAGGAGCTCTTGATATTTCCGGTGGTCGGCGTCTTATTATGCTGTTTTCTGGCTCCGACGGCGCTACCGTTGCTGGGTATGCTGTTTTTGGGGAATTTCCTAAAGGAATGCGGTGTCGTCAATCGCCTGGCCAATACGGCCCAATCTGCCATCATTGATACTGCGACAATATTTTTAGGATTTACGGTTGGTTGCAGCACACAAGGCGATGTGTTTCTGACGCCTAAATCATTAGGTATCTTCTTCTTAGGTGCCATCGCATTTTCGATTGCCACCGCATCCGGTGTCATTTTTGCCAAGATTATGAATCTATTCCTGAAAGAGAAGATAAATCCTCTGCTGGGTGCTGCCGGCGTGTCCGCCGTCCCGGGCTCTGCCCGGGAAGTTCATTTGACAGGCCTCAAAGAAGATCCGACAAACTTTTTGCTGATGCACGGCATGGCATGCAACTCGTCGGGAGTTATCGGTTCAGCCATTTGCGCCGGTATTTTGTGGAGTTTTTTCATCTGATAAGGAGACAATCATGCAGGCAAAAGTCATCATCAAGCGTAAATTTATCAAAGGAAAAAAGAGAGAGATTATCGCTTTACTCCGGGAATTGCGCTCAGGCGCGCTTCAGCAACCCGGTTACATTTCCGGTGAGACCTTATCTTCCAATGATGACCCCCAGACATTGGTGGTTATTGGAAGCTGGCAGGATATGGAAAGCTGGATTGCCTGGCGGGAAAATGATACGAGAAAGATCCTGGAAAGGATGTTGGAAACCTATCAGGAGACCTCAAGCGAATATCAAGAGCTAACCTTAGGGGCTTTCATCGAAGAATAAGGACAAATCGAGATGCGGTGAACGTCTGGGGCCAGCAGCGGACCGGTGCGCCGGTGGTAAAACTAAAGCGCGGCGGGTACTCATTGAAGGCCTTCCTTTTTTAACAGTTCTTGATGCCATTGGGCAAATTCATACATGCCGATAAAGCGTTCGTCATCATTAATAATTCCAAGTGCCATTTCAAGAACTCCCCTGCCATAAGCATTGCTGTAACCTTCAGAACCACGTGATTGTAAAAATTCTCTAACGAGCATCTGGGTGGTTCGCTTGGATTTATCCTTTCGAATATCAATGGGGTCTTTAGGCTCTTCGAAAGGGTCCCATTTATCATACCCTTTTTTTATAATGTGCTTCTGACGTCGCGGCGACATGCTGTCAAAAACCGCTTTTTTCCGACTTTCGGCTTCTTCAGAAGTAAATTCACTCATTTCTTTTTCCTCGACTGTCGCTTGCGGGGTTTTACTTCCTCCGGTTCCTCAGCAATACCCAAAAACACATCATCAAAGTCCATAACCACTGCCGAAGATAGCGGTACAAGTAAATCTGCCAGCTTGATATTTTGGGATTTGATATCACGCAACAATTCAGCAGAAATCTGCTGCAACTGGCTGTGAACGGCATCAAGATTGACTGTCGGATATTTTTCCCCTTGTTTGAACCCGGATTTACCGCAGGTGTGCCCAGCCCCTCCGATGGCAGTCGGGATGCCATAAAATCGACAGGTGAGCGGCCTGTAATCGTAGAGGTCGCAAAGCTCTTTATCATTCAAAAATGGGCATCGGACGCGCTCAAGCGCCATGGCGGCAAGTATTTCGCCTTCATTTTTACCGGCATTCAGTTCGCCAAAGGCCTTGCGCTTGATTTTGTAGATTTGACGATCTGCGCGATTGGATTTTTCCAAAAGATCAATCTTTTCCGTGCCTTGATATTTTTCATTAAACTTGTGGTGGATATAAAGAGCCTCGATAAGTGTTAAATCGAAAAGGGCAAAGCAACAATCCGAACATTTTTCTTCGCATTTTACACAATCGGCATAAGCGCTTTTTACGCGATCGAATACGCTGTCGGATTGTTCTACCAGTGTTTCATATTTTTTAAAATATAACTCAAGGTCGACACTCATGGCTGTTCCAGAGCTCCTTTGGGATATTATTTGGTGACAGAAAAAATTTGAAACTGAACCAGTCCAGCTCCAAAGAATCGTTTAGCATAAGTTAATGTTTCACGTGAAACATTAACTTATTTCCCAATGCAAAAACGGCTAAAGATCTGATTCAAAACGTCCACTTTGAGATCGGTGCCAAGAATTTGTCCGAGGGACTGAATGGCTTCCTGGAGATCAATCGCAACTATCTCCATGGGGGTGCCATTTACCAGTTCGCGGTTAATGGTCTCGGCAGCAAAGAGACAATCTTCCAATAGCAATTTTTGCCTCAGATTGGGTACAATGACGGTATCGATGTCAACCGGATCTTTTCCAAATCCGGTCGCGATCATTTTTTCTTTTAAAGCGTCTATGCCCCGGTCGTACAGGGCTGAAATTTCCACAACATCGTTCGTCTTCCATGATTGCGGTATTATATCCGTTTTTTTCCCGTTGACCAGATCAATTTTGTTTACCGCTATGATAAGGGGTTTGGAATGTACTCTGTTAAATATTTTGTGATCTTCTGCGGTCAAGGGGCGCTGTGCCTCAACCATGAAAATGGTCATATCAGCGTCTTCGATACTTTTCGCGGTTTGTTCAATGCCCAGAGTCTCGATCGGGTCATTTGTATCATGCAGTCCGGCTGTATCCGCTAAAATGATAGGAAATCCCTTGATATCCAGAGTTTCTTCGATTATATCGCGTGTTGTTCCGGGCAGACTGGTCACAATAGCACGATCTTTTTGAACCAGACGGTTCAATAAACTGGATTTCCCTACATTTGGTCGACCGACCACAGCCACCTTCAGCCCCTCGCGCAAACAATTCCCGTCTTGATAAAGTTGAATCAGACTTTTTAGCGGCTCAATAGCAGAGATCTTCATCTCCCTGGCGGCACTTTTGGAATTAACAATGTCTGCGACATCATCCGGAAAATCTATGCCGGCCTCGATCCGGGTCAAAATATCAAGAAAAAATGTTCGGATTTCCTCCACACTCCTTTTTAGTTGGCCATCGATCTGGTTGGCGGCCAATTGTAGCGATTTATCCGTACGGGCATTGATGACATCGATAACCGCCTCAGCCTGAGTTAGATCAATTCTCCCATTCAGAAAGGCTCTTTTGGTAAATTCACCCGGTTCGGCCAAAATTCCTCCTTGCCTTATCACAAGCTCTAGAATCGAATTCAGTGCGATGGGGCCTCCATGTGCATTTATCTCAACGACATCCTCTTTGGTATAAGAGCGCGGAGATCTCATAACACAGAGCAACACTTCATCAATTATTCGCCGATGCTCGGGATCTATGATATGGCCAAGATATAGACGGTGTGATTCGAAATTGCCCCCCAAAGCTTTGTCTGTAGACGAAACCCGGCCGGAACTGGCTTTAAGATTGGAATCAGAGGGAGAGAATATCGTCGTGGCAATCGGTATCGCACTGGGGCCGGATAATTTAATGATCCCGATTCCACCCCGGCCGGCAGGTGTGGCGATTGCGGCGATAGTGGAGTTATCCATTTTTATTGCGATCGCAAATGCTGCCTTTGTTTACTATTTTTTTGGGGAAAGATTACCAGTTTTCGCATGTAGCCTTCCCCTCTGCTTTTAGTTCGGATATCCGGGTCATCCTTGAGAGCCAAATGTACGATTCTTCGATCATAGGCACTCATTTGACCGAGTGATATCGGTTTGCGGATTCTTTTAGACTTGTTAGCCAGTCGTTCGGCAAGTTTTTCCAGATTGGCTTTTCTGGTTTCCAAATACCCTTCGACATCAATTTGAATGCGTATTTTAGCCTTGTGAGAATGGTGTTTGTTGACAATTTTTTCTACCAGCAACTGAATGGCATCCAGGGTTTGCCCTTTCTTGCCAATGATGATACCAGCGTTTCCGCCGTTAACATTATAAACAAGCTTTCCGGAGATCTCTTCGGCCGATATTTCCGCATCATCGGTCATCGAGTCAACGATACGCTGCAAGGCAGAGCGCCCAATATCTAGAAGATTATCATTAAATTCAGTGGGTTGTAACCTCTCCGGCTTGTTGTCTTGGTCCAATCCCCCGGAAGACAAAATTGTCGCATGCGGGATTTCATCAGGGGTTTTTGAAACTTCAGCATGCAAACCATCGTTTTGATCGTTTTGGGGCGCCTCAGGCAAATAAACCCGAATCTTTGCCTTTTTAAAACCTGCCAACCCGAAAATACCGCTGGATCCATGGGACAGAATATCATATCTGATTTTGTCCGTCGCTAAATCGAGTTCCTCGCATGCTTTCTCGATGGCTTTATCTACATTTTTTGCGGAAAATTCCAACGAAGACATTGGCTAAACCTCCGTTATTATGCAAATTTTTTCTGAATATAATATTGTTGTGAAATCGAAAGAATGTTATTCACCAGCCAGTACAGCACAAGCCCGGCTGAAAAATTGATAAATATCACGGTAAATATCAGTGGCATAAACATCATCATTTTTGCCTGGGTCGGATCCCCCATGGGCGGCGACATTTTTTGTTGCAGCAGCATCGTGCCGCCCATGATGATCGTCAGTACGGGAATACCGTAAGGTGGTTCCATAAAAGGAATGGAAAAACTGAAATTAAACAGCCGATCCGGCGCGGATAGGTCGTCAATCCAAAGAAAAAAGGGTGCGTGTCGCAATTCGATTGCCTGATAAAGCATCCGATACAGCGCAAAAAACACAGGCAATTGGACCACCATTGGAAGACAGCCGCCGAGAGGATTGATTTTATACGTTCTGTATAGGCTCATAACCTCTTCGTTCATCTTTTTCTTGTCATTTTTATATTTCTCTCTAATCTCTTTCATCAATGGCTGGATCTTTTTCATTTCGCTCATGGATTTATAGCTTTTAGATCCCAGCGGCCACAAAATAATTTTTATTAAAATGGTGAGTATAATAATGGCGATGCCGTAGTTGGGTATAACACTGTAAAGTCGGTTCATTAACCAGACGCAAGGCTTGGCGAGTACAGTGAACATTCCAAAGTCCAACGCCTTGCCAAGATCATGCCCTGCATTTTTAAGGATATCCATGCTCTTGGGGCCGAAAAAAAGCGAGTGCTGGTAAGTATACTGGATACCAGGGCGAATGTCAGCGACCGGATTTAGATATTGGGCCTTCAACAATCCCTCTCCCTCTAAAAAAAGCCGCATGCTGGTTTCATCTTCGGCCTGATCGGGTATGACGCTCATCATAAAATACCGATCCTGCATGGCAACCCATTTCACATTCCCCGTGTAGGTGTTTTTTTCTGCAATATCCTTTATTTTTATCTCTTCAAGCTTCTCATTGATTAGGGCACTCGGCCCTTCGAAGCCATACATCCGCTCGTCTGCGGGGGTCGACCCCTTGAGCGTAACCATGAGCTTGTCTTGAATGGCTCGATCTGAACCGTTTTTAATGGTTACATCGAAATCGATAAGATAAGAGTTTGGTGCAAATTTATAGGTTTTTTCAACCACAACACCATCGTCGGATTTCCATACGAAAGTAATTTCCTGGGCCGTATCTTGAATGTCGACCGTATCTGCGTCAAGGTTTGCCGAAAAAACAGCATTGTCCAACCCGGGCAGGCTTTTTCCGGCAAATCCAAGTAAAACAGATTCAATGGAAGGTTCCTGGGGGATAAGCTCTTGTAAAGGGGAATCCTCTGCAACTTTTTGTCTGTATTTCTTCAGAATAAAACTGGTGATCCCGCCGCCCTTCTCTGACAGACGAGCCTGGAAAATGGGTGTGTCAACTTTAATGCTGCGGGGAATCCTGTCAGACCGGGAGCCTTCTGTATCGGTGTGCGTGGGCTGGCCAGCCGCAGTCACTTCCTCCTGTTGCGGGTAAGGTTTGGATTCCTTGATCGTTTCTTCTTTTACAGATGACTGCTTGGCCTTTTTGGCAGATTGCTGCTGAGCATCATGGTCGACGAAAAACAGCTGCCACAGTAAAAAGATCAGTGCAGACAGGACAATTGCAATTAACAGACGCGCTTGTTCCATTGTCTTCTCCTAAAAATACGAAAATTCTGACATTCGTCCGAAACCAAATTCGGCAGAAATAGCCCTTCAAGGGCAGTGATTACCTTCGCACAAGTCTCCAGATTCGGTTGGCATACCCGCCGAAATCCGCGACGACTGACTGAATAAATGCCATCAGTCGCTTGATCTTGAGTCCCAATTTTGCTCGATTAAACGTGACATACAGTCTGCGGATTGACCAAGAGGCTCACTAGGGGGGCGTTCAGGAATCGGAATACGTAGGACTCACCTTTCAAAAGAGTCTATTTTAAATATTTGTTATTATTTAATATTTTGCCGTTCCGATTGTCTTGTTTTTCCCAGCTAGGGTACCGGATCAACACCTCCGGGATGAAATGGGTGGCATCGTAGAATCCTTTTAGCAGCCAAAAAAAGACCGTTTAGGGTGCCATGTCGATCGATGGCCTGCCGGGCATACTCCGAGCAACTCGGATAGAATCGACATCTAGGTCCGATAAGCGGTGACAGTGTGTATTGGTATACCCAAATTATAGATATAAAAACGGTCTTAATAAATTTATCAAGGATCATCATACCGCGATATCCGGTCGAAAATATTCCGTAAAGAATGGTAAGCGTCTTCAGACGTAATGTCTGCAATTTGATTTTTAGCGATAATGTTGATGTCCCACTCACCCGATAGAAACTGCCGATTTAATCGAAAAAATTCCCGTACAAGACGTTTAATTCTATTCCTTTTAACAGCTCCTCCAACCTTTTTGGTGACGGTGATACCCAATCGTGAGTGTCCCTGCCGGCTGGGGGCGAAAACCGCAATAAAAGATTCATTTTGTATTTTCCGGCCGGATTTTGAAAGTGCAATAAATTCATGACGTTTTAAAATTCTGTCGGCCTTGGTAAAGGTATATTGCAACGGGCAGGTTTCTTGGCTTAATTTGAATAAACTTAGAGTCAAATCGCGATTCGGCACCGCATGAATAAAAACGAGATCCCAAGCCATTAACTATATCTGTTAAGCAGACAGCCGGATACGGCCCTTGGCCCTCCGTCGGTTAATGATTCTTCTTCCTTGCTTGGTAGACATTCGTTTGAGGAAACCATGATTTCGGGCCCTTTTTATCCTGCTAGGCTGAAATGTTCGTTTCATTATGAATCTTCCTTATATAGTAGCTTGTAATTTATATCCCGTAATTTTCAATCAGGAGCACTCTGAACTCGATACACTAAATCGGATGAGTAAAACATAAGGAGATTTTTCTGTCAAGAACAATTATCCGAAATGATAAAAGAGGAGTATGAGCAGGCTTCACGGATTTTGGACCTCAAAAATATCAAATTGTTCCATATGGAATTCAGGGTTGGGATAGATC
This sequence comes from Desulfobacterales bacterium, assembly GCA_050114455.1. Lineage (GTDB taxonomy): Bacteria > Desulfobacterota > Desulfobacteria > Desulfobacterales > JAFDCJ01 > JAFDCJ01. The sequence goes on from JASFSK010000026.1 coordinate 8,513, forward strand.
ACAATCTGTTTGCCGATGTCCTTTTCAAGTTTGGAAATAAGCAGATCTTCTTCACCCAGAAAAAGTTCGGCAATTCGCGGATTGACCCTGAGCGTCAGACGTGTGCTGTCCATGTCATGAGCATCACGCAAAATCTCACGGTAGATATTATAGCAAATGGATTGTCTGGAAACCAGGTAACCTTCACCATCACAGTAAAAACACGGCTCGCAAAGAATCCGGGTTAGGGGCTCCCGGGTGCGCTTGCGGGTCATCTGAATTAAGCCCATATCAGATATGGGAAGTACGTGGGTTTTGCTTTTGTCCTTTTTCAGCGCCTCTTTCAAAGCATTAAAGATCTTTTCCTGGTTGGATTTTCTTTCCATGTCAATAAAATCGATAATAATGATTCCGCCCAGGTCGCGCAGTCGGATTTGGTACGCAATTTCTTTGACCGCCTCCAGGTTGGTTTTCAAAATGGTCTCTTCCAGGTTGTGTTTCCCGACATACCGACCGGTATTGACATCAATGGCAACCAGTGCCTCCGTGTGTTCTATCAAGATGTAACCGCCCGACTTCAACCACACTTTTCTTTTCAGGGCCCGGGAAATATCTCCTTCCAGATTATAGGCGTCGAAAATCGGCTCCGATCCCTCGTATAACACCACATGGTCTTTTAGTGCGGGCATATAATTATCTAGAAAAGATAACACTGTATGATAAGTGGGTTTTGAATCTATGACCAGCTTTTCTACTTCCTGAATCAGCAGATCCCGCACCGCCCGCAAACTGATAGAGAGTTCGGCGTGTAGAAGGGAGGGCGCCCTGGCAATCTCAAACTTTTTCTGAATGTTTTTCCAAAGATTGTTTAGGAAACCCATTTCATAGGCCAACTTTTCTTCCTGCTCGCCTTCGGCAGCGGTCCTCACAATATACCCGAAATCTTCGGTTCTCAGCTTCTGCACCAGCCCCTTTAGGCGTTCACGCTCAATTTCATCTTCAATACGACGGGAAACACCGATATGATCGGAAGTGGGCATTAAAACCAAGAACCGGCCGGGTAGCGAGATATACGAAGAAATGCGAGCGCCTTTGGTTCCCATGGGAGATTTGGCCGCCTGTACCAGAATTTCCTGCCCTTCCCGGATAATTTCTTCAATACTGTAGTCGCGCTTCCTCAGATAGTCGGCGGTTGAATTGTCAATCGAAGTGTCGTCATCCGTCTCGGATTTTATATTAAACAGCTGCTCGTATTCCTTGTAGCCGTCGAAAAACACATCATCTACGTAGATAAAGGCCGCCTGATTTAAACCGATATTGACAAATGCCGCCTGCATCCCGGGCAGAACACGCAACACCCGTCCCTTGTAAATGTTACCTGCGATATCGGAGTCATCACCACGATCGACATATAATTCTGAAATGTTACCATCGTCCAGCAGGGCGACCCGGGTTTCATGATCGGTTACGTTGATGATAAGTTGTTTGTACATTCTGGCAAACTCCGCTTGAGAACCTTTGCCTGTTTGATGTAATCTTCAGCAATTTCGAATACGTGACGCAAAATCAGTGCGGGTCGCACCGTTTTACCGGGCAACGACAAGATCGTCATCTGTAGACGGGCTGAATCCAAATATATGATATTTAATACCATATCCTTTAAATTTATCTTTTTCAACTTTCCTTTTCGATTTGAAACTGAAATAGTCGCGTTGGATGCACGGTTAAAAGATGTCAATTTCTCCTTGTCAAAACATCCCTTCTTTAGGGTCACCATATAAGTGTTTTCTTTTGGAACCTGGTTGCGGGGCTTGGTTGCGGCAATTTGACAGCTAACGATGGAGACGCCTTCGGGAAGATGATCATTGAGCCGTCGGGCGACGACCTCCGGGCGAACGAAGCCCGGCACCCTTAGTGTAAAATGCTCTTGCTGGCTCTCGATACCGATGGGCAGGGGGTCATCGAAGGATAACTTGGGCTTGGGATGAAATCCCTGTGAAAAAACCACCGGTATATCGGCTCGCCTGAGGGCTCGTAAAAAAATGTTGACCATCTCAAGATGGCCTAAATATTTGGCCTGATCCAGCTTGGAATAATAAACTGACAAATCCTTATGGTTAGAATCAGAATGTTGGCTCCTCTCTTTGATTGGCTTGGGGTCAACAATAGTATCCGAAAATGTTTTCATTTTGATTTTTTTAAAATCACAAGTACCACATTGCAGACACTTTTCCAGGCGACAATCGTCTGTGGACGTGCCGTTTAGGGCCTTTTCCCATTCACTTTTTAGAAAAGCTTTGCTGATGAGAGTGTCAATATGATCCCAGGGCAACCGTTCGTTAAGATCTTGCTTTACGAACGAAAACAATCGCGGATCGATACCCTCTTCCTCTAAAGCCTCCTGCCAGAGATCGTAGCGAAATTTGTCGCTCCAACCGTCAAATCGACATCCTTTTTTGTAGGCGGTGATAAGCAGGCGATTTAGCCGCCGGTCTCCTCTCGCCCAAAGGCCTTCCAGCTGACTCACTTCCGGATTTTGCCACTTAAATTGAATTCCTGGAAGTTTCAATTGGTTATGTAGCCAATGAATTTTGGATCGGGATTCGGCCAAGGATATCTGCTCAACCCATTGAAAGGGTGTGTGGGATTTTGGAATAAATGTGGCAACACTGACATTGATTTTTCCCCATCGTCCTTTGAGGCCTTTAATTCTGCGCAGTTTCCTGACCAGATCTACCAGATGTTTAAGATCATCGTCTGTTTCAGTGGGCAAACCGATCATGAAATAGAGCTTGATAACCCGCCACCCCAAAGTGAAGGCATCGGATACCGTATCGATGATTTCCTTTTCGCTGATATTTTTATTTATCACATCCCGCAACCTTTGGCTGCCGGCTTCGGGAGCAATGGTGAAACCCGTTTTACGCACTTTTTTGATAAGATTCATCAGCTCGGGTGTCAGGGTACCAGCGCGGAGAGAAGGCAAGGAGACCGCAACATTTTCGGGTGTGAATCGGGCCATCAATCGTTCCATAAGCGGTATGATGCAGCCATAGTCTCCGGTACTCAGGGATAGCAAAGATATATCATCATATCCGGTAGCTGAGGTGCAACGGTCTAAAAGGGACAGCAGTTGTCCGGGAGATCGTTCGCGCACCGGGCGATAAATCATCCCGGCCTGACAAAATCGGCATCCCCGGGTGCATCCCCTTGAAACTTCCAACCGCAATCGGTCATGGACCGGTTTGCCGTAGGGGATGATGGGTTTTTCGGGGAAAGGTGATTCATCTAGCTCGGCGACAATAGCACGCTCAACCGATGTGTAATTTGTGTAGCGGGGTGTGAGGGTATAAATACCGTTGTCAGCAATACTGGGTTTAAAAAAAGAAGGGATATACACGCCTTTAATTTGGGACCATTGCTCGAGTAGGTTTCTTTTGTCTGCCCGGTCGTTTTTCCAGCGCAACCAGATTTCGGCCATTTCAGCGACAGCTTTTTCGCCGTCACCGACAACCATGGCATCGAACAGCTCGGCAACCGGTTCCGGGTTTGAGGTACAGGGCCCACCCGCAATTATCAAGGGCTGACGATGATCCCTTTCGGCAGCCAAAAATGGAATTTCGGCTAAATCAAGGATGGTAAGAATATTAGTGTAGTTCAACTCATATAACAAGCTGAAGCCGATGACATCAAAATTGTGAATCGGTTCACGCGATTCCAGCGAAAAGAGCGGCTGGCCGGTTTTCCTTAGAATGGCCTCCATATCAATACCGGGGGCAAAAACTCTTTCAGCGGCGATATCTGGATTCGCGTTCAGGATATGGTAAAGTATCTGCATTCCAAAATGGGAAGTCCCGATCTCGTACAAATCTGGAAATGCCAGAAGAAATCGAAGCTTGACCAGCGTAAGGTCTTTCCGAACGGAGTTAATCTCAGAACCCAGGTAAGTGCTAGGTTTTTCGACAAGAGACAAGATATCATCAATAGAATCTAAGGGCATATAGGGTTAGCCTTATTAATTATAATTTATTGTTTCAGTTCTCTGAATTTTACCCAATCGAATGATCTTCACGGCTGGAATTTAAAATTTTGATGATTATTATGGAGCTATCAAAATTTGGCAGCTACCTGTAATCCAAGAAGGCGAAATATGCAAGCATGCAGGCACGTCGACAAACAGCGCAACCGCGTCAGCAAGTTTTTTCTATTTTTTCCCGCTTTGATTTTAATCCATGCAACGATTGCTCACAGCCACGAACTAAATCGCGAAACCGCCGTGGTCAAGGCAGTACGTGAAGTCAGCCCGGCAGTGGTAAACATAAGTTCCGCCTATGAAGTACGCAAGCGTACCAGTCCATTTTCCGGTTTTGGACTCAATCCTTTCTTTGATGAGTTTTTCAGAGATTTTTTTGACCCGCGCTTCGAACGCCGCCAACAGAATACCAGCCTGGGATCCGGTGTGATTATCAACGGTGAAAAAGGATTGATATTAACCAATGCCCATGTCATCCAAAAAACCGGTACCATTAAGGTTGTGCTTCAGGATGAGCGCGAATTTGAAGCCAGAATCGTGGGAGCAGACCCGGACTCTGATCTTGCGGTATTAAAAATCGATTCCAAAGACCCTTTGCCGGCCATCCACATGGGTAGCAGTGAGGATCTAATGATAGGTGAAACCGTCATCGCAATCGGCAATCCTTTTGGATTTTCTCACACGGTGACGACTGGCGTCATCAGCGCTATGAACCGCAGTATACGGGCTCAAGACCGGGTCTACCATGATTTCATCCAGATCGATGCGTCCATCAATCCCGGCAACAGTGGGGGACCGCTCTTGAATATTAACGGGGATCTGATCGGAATAAATACAGCCATTTATGCAAAAGCACAGGGGATTGGATTTGCGATCCCCATCGGCAAGGCGCGTAAAATCATATCGGACTTGATTCAATACGGCGAAGTGATTCAAGCCTGGATAGGCATTACCGTTCAAAACATGGATGAAACCTTGGCAAAGTATCTGAAAGTTCCCAGTAGTAGCGGAATTGTTGTAAAAATGGTGGAACCGAAGAGCCCGGCCAAGAGGGCGGGCGTACAGCAAAGCGATATTATTTTGTCCATTGACAAGAAAAAGATAAATTCAATCGAAGATTACAAGTCGGTCACCAAAAGTATTGCCGCCGGCGAATCATTGCGTACGATGCTGTGGCGCAATGGAAAAAAACAAACGGTGGTCATCGATACCATAGTGTATCCCATTGAAATGGCAGAAGATCTTGCATACAGACTTATGGGCATCAAAGTTGAAGATTTAACCAGAAAAAAAAGAAAAGCATATCGCATTTATGCCAGGGAAGGCGTGGTGATTTCAAAAATCAAAAAAAACTCATATCTTGACCAAATTGGCGCGGAGCCGGGGGACGTGATTCGCCAACTGGACGATTTTACGATCCAAACGAGTAAAGATTTTAAAAAAGCCGTTATCAAATCCCGTTTGAAAAATTCGATTGTACTGCTTCTGCAACGGGGGGAGCAGGGATATTATATTACAGTGACCCTATAGTCCGAAACATGATATTGATTAATGTTATTTAGCCTTGCTTAGAACAAAAAAAGTGAAGATTAAAAGGATCATCCGGAATTTCCAGTATGTGAACCCGGGGAAATCCGGCGGCTGTAAGCATTTCGACAGCCTTTTCACGGCCCCACATCATCCCCAGGCCGACGCCTCCTCCGACAAGACCAACCGGCATGCAGTGCATTAAGCTCACCGTGTATAGAAAGGGCCCCATGGGATGGGATAGGTTGTCGGCCAAATCAGAATTGGCAGCAATATCCACCATCGAAAACCGGCCTTGCGGTGCGAGGATATGATGGACTCCCCGAAGCGCTTCCAGGGGTCGGGTTTGATCGTGGATGGCATCAAAGGCCGTGACATAGTCGAATATCCCATCGACCTCACTATTGTTTTGGAGATGCGCCGCATCCATCACCATAAAATCAATATTTTCAATATGTTGAATTTGAGCTGCCTTTCGGGCTTCCGCAATTGCCTCGGAGGAAATGTCTATGCCGACAAAGCGGCTATTCGGAAATGCTTTGGCCATCAGAATCACAGCAACGCCTTCAGCACAGCCCAAATCACAGACCTGAATTCCAGATTCCAGCAGGGGAATAAGCCGACCGTTGTCGACGGATGGCAGAAACTTGTTCACCAGCATCTGATGGTGCTTGGCATTGGCCAGCTGGGACATGAAGGCCTGAAATTTCGGATAATGGTCGTATGTGATCCCTTCACCGGTGGCAAATCCGTCTATCACCGCCTCCATCGCACATGCAGTGAGCAAAGGGATCTCTTGGGCATAGACGCCCAAATTGGAATTTCCGGCACGGCGGGCAAGCAAATCGCCACGATCTTTCGGCAGATAGTATTGATTTTCACCATTCTTTGAAAGGGATAATTCTACAATTCCGGCAGTTGACATGATACCCAGCCACTCTGTAACATAGCGCTGGTCTAGCCCTGCCCTGTCGGATAGGTTCTTGCCGGTCAGCGGTCTGTTCAGTGAGTCCATGACATCGAAAAGGCCGGTACGATAACCAATCGCCAGGGCAAGGTTTATGGCACCGTGGTTCAGGATATCGATCAGTTGTTCAGAAAAAGGTGTTTTTGTCATGACTCGAAGCTATACTCACAAGTTTTCAATTGGGAAAACAAAGGCCTCTGGAGGGTTGGATCCACCGCAGTAATTGGGGATTAATTCTGAGTAGAGTTTTCGATAATTTGTGTCCAGGATAGCTCTACTCCCTGATAATCCTTTTTTACATTTGCAGGTTTCTGAGAATTTTCCAAATATTCTTGAATTGGTTGGTAATTTTCATACCAGATGGTTTCCGCCAACGGTCTGTTATGTGAATCGTCCATAAGTTAACCTCCTTCTTTCAAAACATTGATTCATTCTAACGATGAAGGCTCGGACAAATATCAGTTGCCTTCAAATTTGTAAAGCCTAAAATGGTTTTCTATTGACATTGGATAGGGTCCATATGTATAAAAGTGATCTAAGAAACAGCGATAATAACCAGGTCCAAGGGGGTGTTTTAAATGCAGTCTCTGTTGACATTGGCACAGGAAATTCCCTGGATAATGGCACCGGCAACCTTGATTGCTGCACTGGCGCTAATTTCCATGACCGCTGCTGTAATTCGACTCACCCAAAAGGCATCTAAAATCATGATGCTGGGGGTAATGATTGCCTTGACTGTGGGTGTCATGCTAATGCAGGTGGTGCAATAAACCGGCCCGATTCCTTTATCCTCCGAATCAGACGTTGTCTTTTCTTTTGCCGCAAACCCATTCTTTTTGCTTCAATGTATCTGCCGAATCCTACAAAACTATTTTTTAGTTGATCTACAATCCGATTTTTCTTGAAAGACAGCAATAGATTAAGATACTCATAACGGAATACAATCCTTCATTCTTCTTTACTTGGTCTGGATTTTAAAGCCAATTTTGGAGGTTATTCCATGGATCGAAAAAAAATTGTCGATTTGTTAAAATCTGATGCTCCCATGGATGGGGTGTTGGTAAAAGGCTGGGTCAGAACCCTGCGCACATCAAAGGCGTTTTCCTTTATTGAAGTCAACGACGGGTCCTGTTTAAAAAATGTACAGGTTATTGCCGATGAATCATTGCCCAACTATGCCGACATAAAAAAACTAACGACCGGTTCGGCTATCATTCTCAGTGGAAATTTGGTTAGATCCCAAGGAAAAGGTCAAAAATGGGAAATTTCAGCAGACCATGTTGAGATCGTAAGCATCGCACCGGAAAGCTATGCTTTGCAGAAAAAACGCCACAGTGATGAATTTTTAAGAACCATTGCCCATTTAAGACCCAGAACGAATAAATACGGGGCCGCCTTTCGCATACGCTCTGAAATGTCATATGCAATTCATAAATTTTTCAAAGACAAACACTTTCGTTACATACATACACCGATTCTAACCGGATCGGATTGTGAAGGTGCCGGTGAGCTTTTCAAGGTAACCTCATTGGATTTGGAAGATTTGCCGCTCAAAGATGGAAAGACCAACTTCCTGAAGGATTTTTTCGGCAAAGAGGCCAATCTCACTGTCTCCGGGCAGCTGTCGGCCGAGATGTTTTGTCTGGCCCTGGGAGATGTCTATACCTTTGGTCCGACCTTCAGGGCTGAAAATTCAAACACCCGCCGCCATGCGGCTGAATTTTGGATGATCGAACCTGAAATGGCCTTCTGCGATCTGAAGGACAACATGGATCTCGGTGAGGAGCTGATCAAATTCCTCACATCCTATGTCATGGATGAATGCACCGAGGACCTTGAGCTTTTTGCGAAATGGGTTGATAAAAAATTAATGTCGACCCTGGAAAATACCGCAGACTCTGACTATATTCGGCTACCTTATCGGGAAGCTGTGAATATCCTGCAAAAATGCGGTCAGAAATTTGAGTATGAAGTCGGATTCGGTCAGGATCTGCAGACGGAACATGAACGATATCTCACTGAAAAAGCGTTCAAAAAACCAGTAATCGTCTATGACTATCCCAAAACCATCAAGCCATTCTATATGCGGTTGAATGACGATCATGAAACCGTTGCCGCCATGGATGTCCTGGTTCCCAACATTGGGGAGATTATTGGCGGCAGCCAGCGTGAAGAACGATTGACAGTGCTGGAAGCCCGGATCGAT
>JASFSK010000027.1:0-17134 GCA_050114455.1 Desulfobacterales bacterium
CTGCCTTGACACGAAGGAGGATTTTAATTATGATTGATCAGTCTAGAATTCAAGCTCCCCGATAAACCATGCCCGGAAAACAATATATCCCACAAAAATTAACGACCCTGCTGGTATACGGACGGCCACCCCTCGTGTTTGCCGGAATGTTGTGTGCTATTGCGGTAATGTGGACACGCAACCCGGTTTTATACATTCTGGGGGTCATATTTCTGTTTGTTTCAATGACCTTTGATCTTGTTGACGGATGGTTTGCCGCACGCTTTCATCCCCATTCGGTCATGGCGAATCTTGCTGACAGGATTATGGACAAAGTGGTTTATTCAATTATCTTCCCCCTGGTTGCCGTCGGTACTATGTGGCGCCTCCACATGATTGAACCGGATGCTACCAGGGCGGAGCTATTACACGCCATTTTGGTGATGATTTTAACGGTAACCGTGCTGATCCGAGACAACTTTGCCAACTTTATGCGCGGTTTCGGTATCCGTAATGATCAAGATCCTGAAGACAGTGAATTCACCCGCTTAAGAACCATCGTCTCCGCGCCGGTGGGAGCGCTTCTTTATGCCTATGCATTTTACGTACCGGAAGGGCCGGAAACCCGCATCTATTCGTCAATTTCCTGGTTCGGGAATCTGCCGCTGCGGGGCCTGTTTTTCATCGAAATTATTTTTCTGGTTATCAATTTGGGATCAATCGCCTTGTATTGCCGAAAATACGGCGGCCTTTGTTTGGACGAGCTCTGCCTGGGCAACGAAAGGCTGCGCCGGCGTATTCTGGCATTTTTCCCCAACGCACTGACCGTCATGAATGCCATGATGGGGGTGCTGGCAGTGTTTTTTGCATACCAGGGCCGCATCCGGGAAGCCTATCTGTTTCTAATCGGCGCAGCCATGTTCGACAAGCTCGATGGCGCCCTGGCACGAAAACTGGGGCTAACCGAACCGCTCATAACTGAAAATCAGCAGGCGCACAATATCAGTCTTGGAGGGATATTGGATGATATTGCCGATTTGGTCAGTTTTTGCATCGCACCCGCCTGGATTTTTTATATCGTCCTTTCATCATTTTCAGATCCGGTAGTTCAAAAGATACCCTTGGCCCTAATCGCCTGGGCTTATGGATCTCTCGGACTCGTTCGATTGATATATTTTACTTTGGATAAAAATCCAATTCCGGGATTTTTTAAAGGTATGCCAACCCCCGCCGCTGCCATGCTGTCTGTGGCACCCTTGATCATTTTTTCACAGGCAGTTAACGAAGCGTCCCCATGGTCCCAATTTTGGGGTGTTTTTTGCTGCGGTGTAATGCTTTTTTCAGCGGTTGTAATGAATCTTTATCCCATCCGCTTTTTGCATTTGGGGAGATTTATGAGTCGACATCCTTGGTTTGCTCGATTGACCATATTGCTTTTTATTTCAGTATTTACGCCCTATTTCGGCCACATTGCAGTGATTTATATGTGCCTGTATACACTATCGCCTTTTATTACCTGGCGCATTGATCCGCAGGTGGCCGCCAGAGAGAGTCAAACCAAAACCGTTGGAGTGCTTTAGTTAAAATTTAAAAAAAATGCCATCATCTTTGACGGCCACGGCTCCCGGATCCGCCCAACCGCCTCCCAATGCCCGGTGGAGGGCGACCCGGTTTCTCAATATGGCCAAATCCACCAGGGCCAGACTATCTTCAGCCTGAAACCGCGTAATCTGAGCATTGAGTACGTCCAGATAAATTACCAGACCGCGGATATAACGGTCCTGTGCAACTTGTTGAGTCGCCCGAGCCTCCTCTAAAAATCTCACCTCACGTTCCCGGCGCTCGAGCTGCTGTTTTCGGATGAGCAGTGCGCTTTCAACCTCGGCCAGTGCCTCCAGCACCGTTTGCACATATTCGGCAACCCCTTGCTGATATCTGGCTTCCGCTTCCCGCTGTCCGGCTTTGAGTCTTCCGGCATCAAAAACAGGTTGAACGATGCCGGCTGTCAGGTTCCAGACAACATTTTCTGAGCGCAGGAGATTGTTTAGTTCTTCACTGGTCCAACCATATCCGCCTGTCAAGGTAATGGTGGGCAGGCGCGCGGCTTTGGCCGCACCGACACGTTCATTCAGGGCTTTCAAGCGCTCCTCGGCAGCTCTGATGTCGGGCCGACGCTGCAGTATATCGGAAGGAAGCCCTGGTGGTACCGGGGCCAGACGTTTGTAATAGTCTTCCGGCTGTAGGCGCTTTGGCCGGGTCCGGGGATAGCGCCCTCTCAAGACGGATAATTGCTGTTGAATGATACCCATCTCCTGTACAAATTGTGGAATCAGGGTTTCCGCCTCGGCCAGGACGCGTCGGGCCTGCCGAACGTCCAGCACGGATGTCAATCCGCGTTCGTAGCGAGTTTCGACAAATTGTAAACTCAGACGAAATGCTTCAATACTCTGAGCGGCAATCTGCAGCCGTCTTTCAGAAGCCTCCATTTCAAGATAAAGAGTAATCGCTTCAGCAACAATACTCTGGGCCAGAGCCCGTCGTGCCTCTTCCTCTTGCAGTATATCTTCCCAGGCGGCTTGAGAAGATTTTGCCAGCCGGCTCCAGAGGTCCAACTCGAAAGAAGCCGGCGCTGTCAAATCATAAGAATCTATGACCGAACCTGATCGAAATCCACCACCCGAAATCCGGCGCCGGTCCTTTGTGCCAGAAATACCTACGCTGGGGAATCGATCGGATCGAACCTGGACATAGCGGGCCCGCGCTTCCAAAACGCGTGCGGCCGCCTGTTTGATATCCCAGTTATTTCTAAGAACCTCCTCAACCAGCAGGTTGAGCTCAGCGTCACCAAAGACCTCCCACCAGCGATCCATCAATACTCTTATGTCGGCGTCAGCCGGTTCATACTGATAAGATCTCGGCGTCTCAATTCCCAGTTCAGGCCTGGAATAATCGGGGCCCAGATTGATGCAGCCGGATAGCAATAAACATATAGTTATTACCAGATGGCCACAACTCAGTCGATAGCACACTTGCTGCCTCCTCTCATCCGGTATTCGGGCTGTTAAGACAAAATTCAACGACAGGTCAATTTTTTGATGATGTTTGCATTCACAAGATCTTTGCCAGACGAGTCCGTCTCGTATTATTGCCAATGTTCGTATTAATCGATTGGTTGGATGTCAAGCTAAATTTTTCATGGACAAACCAACCAAACGGAATTAAATTTATACTATTTTCGGCATCCCATGATCACAACTGTTATTAACCTTGAAAGTTTGTCTAATTTGATCTATTAGGAATCATTACCAAATTAAAAATTCGATCCTATTAACATAGGACAGAATCTGGAGTTTTCCGGCTCCTCCCGTTGTTTTATATAACAAATAACAACAAGGGACGGTCAGGGGGTCTTGACGCCTGCCTCGCAGAAGCCACAAATTCCACATCAGCTTTAGCAATAAACAGGTTTTCCCTCGGAAATCGTTGATTTTTCTGGAAACTGAACTATTTGCCTACACCGGATGCTGTATCCGCTTGAATCAATTGATTAAAATGGAACCGATATCTGTTGGCAGGAAATCTGAATGACTGAAAAACGGAAAGCATTGGGTCTTTGCCTGGGTGCATCGACACTGTCAATCGTTCAACTGGAAGTGGATTCGAGTCTGAGCTTGAATCAAACAGGGCAGCTAAGACCGCGAGTGTTAGACTACTCGCTTGCAATTCATGAGGGAGATCCGAAAGAGACCTTGCTTGATGCATTCGATAGACTTGATCTGAATTCATTCGACAGAATTGCAGCCACCGGGCGAAAATTTCGTAAATTTGTCAATTTGTCGTCTATTCCGGAACCGGAAGCCGTCGAGAATGCCTACCCCTTTGTGAAACCACCAGAAATTGATTGCCCGGCGATCGTCTCAGCTGGTGGCGAAACCTTTATGGTTTATGCCTTGGATCGCTCAGGCGTCATAACAAATGTCATCACCGGAAATAAATGTGCCTCGGGTACTGGTGAATTTTTTCTGCAGCAATTGCGGCGAATGAATGTTTCACTGGATGAAGCCGCCGAATGGGCCGCCGTTGAGGATCCCCATCACGTGTCCGGGCGCTGTTCCGTGTTCTGTAAATCAGACTGTACGCATGCTACCAACAAGGGAATTCCAAAATCCCAGGTCACGGCCGGACTATGCAAGATGATGGCCAATAAAATTTTGGAACTATTAAAGAAGGTCGAACGGAAAAACATCATAGTGACCGGGGGAACTGCCCAGAACCGGGTTATGATCGAATACCTTCGGCAAGAGATCCCCGGACTGATTGTACCGCCTGAGGCCCCATATTTTGAAGCCCTGGGAGCAGCGCTCTGGGCCCTAGAAAACGAGACAGCACCCTACCCGGGGCAATCCAACCTGCTATTGACTGAAGTCGCCACATTTAATAATTTACCAGCTTTAGAGCACTATGCCGATCAGGTAGAATTTAAAACCATACAAAGCGGACGCATTCGATCTGCAGACACATGCATCCTGGGGCTCGACGTCGGTTCCACCACTACCAAAGCAGTCTTGCTGCGTGAATCTGATGACGCCATTTTGGCCTCCGTGTATCTGCGGACCAACGGTGATCCGGTCGGTGCCTCCCGCAAATGCTATCACGCTATTCTCGAGCAGGTAAATCGCCAAGTTGACCCATCCCAAATTTTGATCAGCGGCCTGGGTGTTACCGGCTCCGGCAGGCAAATCGCAGGTCTACATGCCTTGACCGACGGCGTCATCAACGAAATCATCGCGCATGCAACCGCCGCCGTACATTTTGATCCTAAAGTGGATACGATTTTTGAAATCGGTGGCCAGGACGCCAAGTACACGTATATTACCAACGCGGTGCCTTCCGACTATGCCATGAACGAGGCGTGTTCTGCCGGCACCGGATCGTTTCTGGAGGAGTCGGCCCTGGAAACGTTGGGCGTCAAAATGGAGGATATTGCCGACATCGCGGTAAAGGGACGACGTCCTCCCAATTTTAACGATCAATGTGCGGCTTTTATTGCCTCGGACATCAAAAATGCCATTCATGAAAACATCGCTCACGAAGACATCGTCGCCGGTCTTGTATATTCCATCTGCATGAATTACTCAAATCGGGTCAAAGGTAACCGCCCGGTGGGTGAAAAAGTATTCATGCAGGGTGGCGTTTGCTATAACAAAGCTGTTCCCCTGGCCATGGCTTCTTTGGTCGGCAAACCGATCATTGTCCCGCCGGAACCTGGACTGATGGGTGCTTTCGGCGTGGCCCTTGAAGTTAAAAACCGTATCGCAAGCGGTTTGTTGCAACCGGATCGATTTGATCTACAAGCCCTTGTCAACCGGGACGTGATCTATAAAAAACCCTTCATCTGTGGCGGCGGCAAAGAAAAATGCGACCGGCGTTGTGAAATTGCGATGATAGAAATTGAAGGGAAAAAACACCCTTTCGGCGGCGCCTGCAACCGTTATTACAATTTGCGGCACAAATTCAATTACGATATTCAAAAGCTGGATTTGGTGCGCCTGCGTCAGGACCTTATATTTAACAAATACGGCGCTCGGCTGACTCGGGATAAACACGTTCAAACCAGGGGAAGTATTGGATTCAATCGCAGCTTTTTAGTCAATTCATATTACCCGTTGTATTCTAATTTTTTTGTCGAACTCGGTTACGATATCGTGATGCCGCAAGAGCCTTCTCAGGAGGGCATCGACCGCCAAAATGCGTCATTTTGCTATCCGGTGGAACTGGCCCATGGATTTTTCTATTCCTTGCTGTCCTCGAACCAGCCGCCGGATTATATTTTCCTGCCTCATTTTAAAGCAATCCCTGCGGAAAACGATACAGAGTCCAGTGAACAGTCCCAGGTGTGCCCCCTGGTTCAAGGTGAAACGTTTTATCTACGAACGACATTTCGAAACGAAATCGATCAACTTGCTCAGCGAGGAACCCGACTTTTAGCGCCGCTGATAGATCTGTCGATAGATTTGGACAATGCCCAAAAACCGCTGGTTGAAGCAGCCATTCAAATGGGAATCCGTCGCAAACAAGCAATACGTGCCTTTAAAAAGGCCGTTAGCAGGCAAAAGGAATGCTTGGCTGAAATGAAGGCCATCGGGCGCCAAACGCTTGTTCAGTTGGAAGCGGAACCGGACAAATTTGCCGTGGTTATATTTTCCCGTCCGTACAACGGCTTTGTCGAAGAAGCGCACAAGGGCATACCTCATAAGTTTGCCTCAAGGGGCATATTGGCCATTCCACTTGATTTTCTTGAATTAGAAGAAGAACGCTCCAAACGGCACATGTATTGGGGAATGGGCAAACTCATTATGAAAGCCGGCCGCATGGTTGAACGGCACCCCCAGCTGTTCGGGACCTATATAACAAACTTTTCTTGCGGACCGGATTCCTTCGTGGTCGGCTATTTTCGCGATATCATGGGCCGCAAGCCATCGTTGACCCTGGAGCTTGACAACCACACGGCGGATGCCGGTCTGGAAACCCGTGTGGAAGCCTTTCTGGACATTGTCCATGCCTATCGTCAATTGGTGGCCCAAAAACAGATATCGATCCAAACAAAGAATTTCAAACCGGCCCGGACCGTCATAAGCAATGGTACTGCCAGTGTCATTTCCTCCAGCGGTGAAACGATGCAGATGACCGATCCCAGAGTGACCATGCTACTGCCGTCCATGGGCAAGTATGGATCTGAGGCATTTGCAGCAGTTTTACGAGGCTACGGTTTCAACGCTGTCGCACATCGACCGTCCGATGAAGCCGTATTAAAATTGGGCCGTGCCAACACCACCTGCAAAGAATGCCTGCCCCTGATACTCACGACAGGCACATTGCTTAGCTACATCGGCAACGGTAAACGTGATGACGAAGTCCTGGTTTATTTTTTTGCAACCGGCTCCGGTCCTTGCCGCTTCGGTCAATATTATATTTTCATGGAAGACTTGGTAAAACGGCTCGAAATCCCGGACGTGGCCCTGTTTGCCCTTTCCTCTGAAAATTCTTATGTCGGTATGGGCGAAGATTTCGATCGAAGGGGATGGTGGGCGGTCATCGTATCTGATGTAATCGAAGACATCCGTTCGATGCTTTTAGCCAATGCAAAGGACACTGAGGGCGCCATGCAGGTGTTTGAGGACGAATGGCGCAACATATTAAATCAGATGGAGGGAGGAGATTATGAGGATCTGGAACAACAGCTCAGACTTAGCGCCCGTCGTTTTGCCGAGATCCCCCTCATGCGCCCGCCTCAAAGCGTCCCTTTAATTACTCTGGCCGGTGAGATCTTCGTACGGCGCGATTCCCTGTCCCGGCAGCATTTGACCGAGCGTTTGGCCCAGATGGGATTTGCCACGGTTTGCTCACCTGTGGCCGAATGGGTCCTTTACTGTAACTATATGGTGGACGCCGGCCTCAATCCGGAAGCTATGACGTTTTTAGATAAGATAAAATTCAAAATCCGCAACAAGTTTCAGGCTCGCTACGAGCGGCGAATAAAAGCGATCCTGTCTACTTCTGGATTGGTGACGACGGGTCCACTCGATATCGATAAAATCATAAACAATGCCAGGCCTTACATCTCCAGAAATCTTCCCGGTGAAGCCATATTGACCGTCGGCGCCTCCTTGACGGAGGTGGTATCCCACTCATGCGGTGTCATTGCCATCGGCCCTTTTGGCTGTATGCCAAATCGGCTTTCTGAATCCATCCTGAATGAAACCATGAATCGCAAAGACAAATTGGCTACCGATCCAAATAACAAACAACTTCGCAGCGTGCTGAGTGAAATTGATGACTTGCCATTTTTGGCCATAGAAAGTGACGGCTCACCCTTTCCCCAATTGATCAATGCCAAGCTAGAAACCTTTTGTCTGCGTGCGGAAAGACTGCATCGGCGTATTATGGCGACCAACAACCGGCCATAAAACAACAAGCCCAATTGAGTTCAAAACCAGGGGGGGGTGTTCTTCGTTTCGTGGGTTGGAAGCTGGAAGGTCCGCAAGCTTGGAAGCCCAAAAAAGTCTAATGTTCTCTTTGCCTCCCAGCATTCCGGCTTTCTAGCTTCCCTGCCCATAACCTTATAGGTTCATCATATTCTAAAAAAAACATAGTAACGCTGGCTGATCCGGATTGGGAGGTATCCTTGGAAAATAATAAGAAAATGGTATGGGGCTGGGTGATGTATGATTGGGCGAATTCCGCCTTTGCCACCACCGTCATGGCCGGGTTTTTCCCGATATTCTTCAAGCAGTATTGGAGTTACGGTATTGACGTCAACATGAGTACGGCCCAGCTCGGTTTTGGCAATTCCCTGGCCAGTTTATTCGTCGCCGTGATGGCACCCTTTTTGGGCGCTATCGCTGACAAGGGCTCAGTCAAGAAAAAATTTCTGATCTTTTTTGCTTACCTGGGTGTCCTGATGACGGCCGGCTTTTTCCTGATCCACAAGGGTCAATGGGCCATGGCCATTTTTGTTTACATGATGGGTGTAATCGGATTTTCAGGAGCGAATGTTTTCTATGATGCGATCTTACCGAGCATCACCAGTGAAGACAAAATCGATTACGTCTCCAGTTTGGGTTTTTCAATGGGATATCTGGGAGGTGGGCTTCTTTTTCTCATCAACGTCTTGATGACTTTGATGCCACAGAAATTCGGTCTGTTGGATGCTGCTGCCGCCGTGCGGTTTTCCTTCCTTTCCGTTGCATTTTGGTGGGGGCTGTTCACCCTATTTACGATTGCATGGGTGCCGGAGGACCGCTCATATTCAAAAATTAGAACAGGTGAAAATTTTGTTGCCGCCGGCGTCAAACAACTAATGAATACATTCAAGAAAATCCGTCATTTAAAAACCGTTTTTTTATTTCTGATGGCATACTGGTTTTATATAGACGGCGTGGACACGATTATCCGCATGGCCGTCGACTACGGATTGTCTCTGGGTTTTGAGTCCAATGATTTAATCATTGCGCTATTGCTCGTACAATTTGTGGGCTTTCCGGCTGCCTTGGGGTTTGGAAAGCTGGGAGAGCGTTGGGGGGTTCGCAAAGCAATATATCTGGCCATCGCTATTTATATGGGTATCACTATCTGGGGTACCATGATGACGCGCAAGGAAGAATTTTACCTCTTGGCCGGTGTGATTGGTTTGGTCCAGGGAGGTATTCAGGCCCTTAGTCGATCATATTACTCTCGATTGATCCCTAATAATCAAGCGGCGGAGTACTACGGATTCTATAACATGCTGGGCAAATTTGCCGCTATCATAGGCCCGGCCCTGATGGGTATTGTCGGCTTGATAGTCCGGCGGATACTGATGCCGTCGGCTCCCACCACCGAACAGTTGACATCTATCGGACAAATTGCCTCTCGCTGGAGTATCGGCTCGATTCTAATTCTCTTTATTATCGGGATGGTTCTCTTTTACTTTGTTGACGAACAAGAGGGAAAGAACCAGGCAAAGTATTTAGCGGAGAATTAATGTCTTCACCTAGTATTGATATCCGCGATCGTGTTCGCAATCTCCTGGAGCTTGCCGGCATTGTTTGAAAATATCCACTCAACACCCCGATTGATTTCCCTGAACAGACATTTTTTGGATTCAGGATATCCGGTACCCACATTTTGTCCTTTTTTATGATGTTTTGCTATTTTGGAACTGTTTAGCAAAAGATAGTGACCGGCCATGCCGCAATAATTTTTTTCTAGTGCCAGCTTGCTGAATTGGCTGACATTCAGTGTTGCTATCGGAATAAACACGGAGGGTGGCACGAAGGAAATTAGATCGAACATCGCTGGCGTCAAGGACATCAAGTGATAGTCTTGCCGTGGTGCAAGGGAAGATAAACAGTTTTCTAAAATACGATTCTGCATTTCGGGGTCCGGATAGTCTTCGGATTTGATTTCGATCATTAAATGCAATTTTTGGCCATATCTTTCAATTATTTTCGAAAGGGTTGGAACCGCCGGACAGCACGACTTCAATTCGCTTCGCGTCAACTTGCTGATCATTGAATCGATTCCGAACACCCGTTTGAGATCCGGGTCATGAACCACCACCGGATGAAGATCCTTTGTCCAGCGGATGTCAAATTCAATTCCCCATATCCCTTTGTCCCGGGCCAGGTCGAAGGCTTCAATGGTATTTTCAAAAACATTTTGGTTGTTGTGCTCGCCACGATGAGATACTATTTTACATGCTTTCAACCGGTTGGAACCGGGGTGTGGCTGCGGCCATACTCTGAAAAAAAAATCAATACTGCGAATCAGTGCGTTTTCGAGGCTAGCGGGCAGTTCTGATTTCATACAATCCTAACTTGTAAATCTGAAGGAAATGGTAATTATAAATCCTTAACATCTCTGGCAACAATTTGTCTGATGAATTCCCAAATAGAAATGAGTCTAAGATATGCGAAGTCCTATACACCAACGTAGATTCGGGTGCAAGTATGTTCCGGGATTGAGGTAAGGTGAGCCATGCAAAAAGGCCAGAACTCGGATTGGAAAAGAACAATCGTTAACCCGTCACAAGTAATGAAAAAGCTCAAACCAGGAATGAGCATTTTTCTGGGCACCGGTGTGGGCGAGCCCAGGACACTGGTCAAACATCTAATGTCTGCCGATTCTGCTCATCTCAAAGACCTTGAATTGGTTCAGCTGGTAAGTCTTGGGGATGCCATATCCGTAGAGGCGCTAAATACCAATGCCTATCGCCTGAAAACCTTCTTTTCCGGCTGGGTGGCCGGAGAAGCGATCACGGCAGGACGGGTTGACTTGATCCCAAGTAGCTTTTCCCGAATTCCCAAATATATAGAATCCGGTAGAATCCCGATCGATGTGGCATTCCTTCAGGTTACGCCGCCCAACGAAGCCGGGTACTGCAGCCTGGGTGTGGCCGTCGATGTATCACGCCAGGCAATCGAACAGGCTTCTTTGGTTGTCGGTGAAATCAACTCTGATATTCCAACGACTTTTGGCGATACATTTGTTCATGTGTCGGATTTCGACTACCTTATCGAATCAACCGAAAAACCAATTTATTTTGACCGATGGCCGACCGATGAGGTTTTCGACCTGGTTGCCGCCAACGTAGCATCGGTAATTGAAGACGGTAGCTGCCTGGCATTTTCCCCCGGTCCTTTATTCGAATCTTTGAGCCGTCATTTGATCCGGAAAAAAAATCTTGGCATTCACACGCCATTTTTCACGGATGCTCTAATGGATCTTGTAAAAAGTGGTGCCGTTACAAACCGCCAAAAAGAAATTTTCAGGGGTAAATCATTGACATCTTACGCATTTGGCACCCCGGCCTTGATGAAATGGCTCAATCGTAATCCCCTAGTTGAATTTCAAGGAATAGACAAGGTTTTTATCCCGGCTCAAATCGGCCAAAATCCTGGATTTATCGCCGTATTACCTGGCCGCAAGGTGGATCTATCAGGCCGCATTGCGCTGCATTTTGGCAAAGGCAATGTGACGGCTGGGCCGGGCGATATTATCGATCTATTTCATGGCGCCGAATTGTCAAACGGAGGAATGACCATCTTTGGCTTGCCGAGCCGGAATCTAAACAACCATCCGAATATTTTGATCTCGGTCGAGGATTTCCCCAATCAGTTGAGTATTCGCGAGGCAGTGGACATGGTGATAACCGAGTACGGTGTGGCCAGCCTGAGCGGACGTACCCTGCGTGAACGTGCCCAAGCACTGATTGATATCGCCCACCCCGACGACCGTTTAAACCTTGTGCAATTGGCGAAGAAGGAAAAAATTCTATATCCTGACCAAATTTTCCTGGCAGAATCTGCCCACTTGTACCCGGCGGAGATCAATTTCCAGCATACCTTTAAAAAAGAACTGAAAGTGCGTTTCCGGGCAATCAAGCCATCCGACGAGGAGGAAATGCGCCGCCTTTTTTACCGATTCTCCGATACATCCGTATATTATCGATATTTTGCCCCTATCAAGACCATGCCCCATTCCAAGATGCAGGGTTACGTCAACATTGATTTCAGCCGTGCATTGTCTATTGTTGGTGTCGTTGGGGAGCCCGGTCACGGCCATATCATTGCGGAAGCTAGATTTATAAAAGATCAGAAACGTCCCCAAGCGGATGTGGCTTTTGTGGTGGATGAAGAGTATCAAGGTATCGGAATTGCAACATATTTATATAAATTGCTGATCCGGTTGGCCAAAGATCGGGGTATCCAGGGATTGACCGCCGACGTCCTGGCTTCAAACAAAGGAATGATGAAAGTATTCGAGCGGGGGGGAACAACGGTGACAGCCAAACTGGATTACGGCGTATACCATCTGACTATTCCGCTTGACTCCAGACAAACAGCCATTAGATCAGATCCAAATGACAATCAGTGAAAAGATCGGCCGATATCATCGGCAGGCCAGCTCTTGAAAAGCTTCCGACTTTTATCTGAAAAATACCGTAATTTTTGTTCGCACAAAGGATGTTTCAACCTATGCAGGATATGATACCCAAAATACAGGTCAATGTTCCATTTAGAATGCTTTATGAAAACTACCTGGATCAATTTCTTGAACACAGACTAAACCCTGAAATCGGAATCGATGCGCTGGCTCTGGAACGGTTTGCCTTTTCGGATTTCAAACACATTGCTCACATTTTGGATGACCATAATTTGACTGTCACCCTGCACGGCCCCTTCATCGATCTGTCCGCCGGTTCCGCTGATCCGGCAGTGGCGGCACTGACACGACATCGTTTTGAACAATTGTTGAATTTAGTGCCGCTGTTTAAACCCAGGTCAGTGGTCTGTCATGCGGGATATGATTGGAAGCGCTATGGATACTCCAAAGCGCAGTGGATTGAGAACAGTTTGAATATCTGGACTTGGCTCGCAACCTGCATAAAAGAGCGGGGATCCAGGTTGGTGCTGGAAAATGTATATGAAAAAGAGCCAGATGAAATACGCGTTGTCCTCGAGCCCCTTAAAAATTTTGGTGCCGGCTTTTGCCTGGACTGCGGTCACTTGTTCGCCTTCGGAAACGCCAATCTTGAGGATTGGCTGAACACCTTAGGATCATATATTGCCCAACTGCACCTCCACGACAATCACGGCGGTGGTGATGAACATCTGGCAATCGGATCAGGAACAATCGATTTTAAATTCCTGTTTCGCTATCTGAAATCGATAAGTGATTCGCCACCGATTATCACGCTGGAACCTCACCAAGAGGGGGACCTATGGCCTAGCTTGGCCTATCTGGCAAAGATATGGCCCTGGTGATAAATGATAGCCCAAAGATTAGACATCCAAGTTTCAGCCCTATCAGATGGAATTATGGACAACCGTTTGATAGGATCAATGACTGTATAGCAAACGCTTCATAAAAGCCCAGCCCAGGCGACTCTAAAAGACAATCGATCATACTGTCATTTTCGATGCGATTGGCCCAGCCTCAAAGCCATAAAAATCAAAACCTTCCAGAAGATTAAAAACTTCGCCGCGTATAGTTTCAGTGCCATCACGAAACGCCTGGAAAACCTGAAAAAGGGAAATTTCATTCAAGCTTGTTAAATATTTGCCGATAAAAACCCTATATCGGTGTGCTGATTCATCCTCATCAACCCAGTTCCAGGCAGGGATCATGACAGTTACCAAACACGGGCAAAACAATCCGGGCACAAAATCTTCAAATTTTCCCCGGGAAGCAAAAACGATGATCATGACCCGCGCCAAGGAAAAAATTCTTGGTCCTCGACTGGTCTGTACAACTGTTTCCGGCGAGAGTAAAATCTACCCGCTCGATAAAACCAAGCTTGTCATCGGCCGAAGTGTTGAAGCGGATTTAAATCTTCTTGATCCTCTCATCTCGCGCAAGCACTGTGTCATAGAAAACCGAGAAGATGGTTATGTGGTGAGGAATGTGAGCACGACCAACCCCTTGCTGCTCAATGACAGGCAAATCGTTGAAAAAAGACTTTATACAGGGGATCAAATTAGAATCGGCTCAGCAACACTGGCGTTTATTTCAGATCGCGACCAGGATGAAAAAAAGCTGGAGGCCACCATGCTTTCACACAACAAACAGTCAGGCTGGGCATTTTGGGTAACCGTTTCTCTGCTGATTGTTTTGGTAGGCTATTTCGGCTATTTTCAGGCGTATACTCCATTAAAGGTCAAATGGGCTCTATCGGCTGTTTCCAAGCAGATCAAATTGGGTAAATATAGTTCGGCACAAAATTCACTTAAACATTTATTGAATCTGGATTTATCTACAGAGCACAGGAGCCAGGTAAAGAAACTTCTCGCAGAATCGACCCTGGCAATTACACATCAGAAGGCGCAAACGGAAGACCTCGATGCCGTGTTGAAATATTTAAAAAGCTTCCTGGCCGAATACGGTGCCGGAAAAGAAACCGAGGTTCTCTGGGACCGACTGGATTATTTTCGTTTAGCCCGAGCAAACCGTTTTGAATCTGCCAAGGATTTCCAGCCAGCCCTGAGGCAATATGCCGCCATCAAAGAAGACAGTATCTATTTCGAAGAGGCGCACAAGGCTATACGGCGAATCTGGTTGGCTCACCAGCAGCAGCCGCAGAAAAATCAGACGCTGGCAGAGCTACTAAAAGAAGCAGAATCCCATTTTCAGGCCAAACGTTATCTCAAACCGGTAAATGAAAATGCGTATCTTCTCTACCAAGCAGCACTGAAGCTGGATCCCACCAATGAACTGTCGTTAAAACGCATCGGTCAGATGAAGTCATTTTACCGTAAGAACGGAGATAAATATTTCGGACAAAAAAATTGGCCCCAGGCCCTTTCTTATTTTGAACGATACTATTTGATTGATACGACGACCAGGGAAATCAATCAAAAAATGATGGTCTGCCGGGAAAAGTTGACGGCCTCCCAAAATTCAAAGAATGAATCCGGATCTACGAAAACCGCCTCATCCAACAGGGCGAGCTCAAAGAAAGAAAACAGCCATACACATTCCAATAGACAGGAGGAAATCAGGCAGCTGTTGGAAGAGTCTGGCGCCGAGAGTTCCTGGATCATGAATTATCTATTTGAAGATCAGCAACAAGATGCCGACTCCGAAAAACCCTGGTAATTGCAGCTTTTATGAATATAGGTGAATTCACTATAAATGGTTCAAATAAATGTATTTTTCAGCTGTCAGTGCCAGTTCTTATTCCCGAATATCCCGGTCAGAAAAAATCCTCTGAATATAGGCCATCAATACTGGCAAGATGAAAAACACACTTTTTACAGTCTTTTTAAGCTTATTTGTTATCTTCGGGACCACATCCTGCATGTTTCGGTTGCGCCAGCCTCTGCCTGCCCCCGCAGTATTTGAAGAAAACCAGCTTCCAGCAAAAATTGCTATTTTGCCATTTACCAACAAAACAGCCAATCCTGATGCCGGGTCTCTGGTGCGTAAAATGTTTTATAATTTTTTCAGTTCGTTGAACTACCAGGATCTGGAACCTTATGTAGTTGACGATACTCTGAAAACAAATAGTCTGTATACCGCTCTCACTGCCGGGAAAAAAATTTCACCGCATAAGCTCGGCCAGCTCCTGGGAGTGGATGCGGTTATATATGGCGAAGTAGTCAGTCTGGGTAAAACGTATGCGCTGGTATATACCGACAATCAGGCCGGACTTAACGCACGCATGGTACGATGCGATTCGGGTCAGGTTCAGTGGGAGCTCAATCACACGGTTCACTTGGAAGACGGCGAGCTTCCCATAACCCCACTCGGTTTGGCCACGGCTGTTTTCAAAACGGCGCTAAGCCATCAACAGTCTTCTCATATGACGGCAGCTGCTGAGTTGTGCATGCAGATGGTCGCAACCATCCCCAATCCGCCTGCCGTCAGCAAGCCGCCGCCCAAAATCCAGACTCTGGTACACAACGGCTTCGGCAAATTTCTTCAGTCAGGGGACGACTTGAAAGTCGTAATGATAGGTGAAAAAAATCACATGGCCAGCTGGAGTGTTCCACCGCTGATCGAAAGCCTGCCCATGAGCGAAAAACAGCCAGGGGTATACATCGGTGCCTATCGTATCAAAAATCAGGATCGCCTGCCACACGGCCGACTGGTTGGATATCTGAGGGCAAAGTCGGGTGTCGGCAGTCAATGGATAGATACCTTGGGGTCTGTCCAAATCGGCCGGCCAACTTTATTGCCCGCCCTGATAGCCCACGATCGGGTGTTGGATATCGAAAAAAGCCCCTATCTTGTCAATGATGTATTGCTGGTCAAACCCAATGCCACGCTTACGATAAATGCGGGAGCAGTGGTATTATTCAACGGGCTTGGAATGGTCGTAAAGGGCCAGTTGCAAATATTAGGTACCAGAGACGATCCCGTCCGTATGTCCAGTCTGGACAGATCGACCTGGAAAGGTATTATTTTAGACCACAGCCCCGGCGAAAATAAAATCAGCTATTGCATTGTATCGGATGCTGAATTTGGACTCAGGGTATCTCATTCCAATATCTCGATTAGAGATTGCCGCTTTCAGGAAAATGGCTGGGGTATCGTGATGGAAGACTGCAATGCTGAGATTTTCAGCAGTTTGGTCCGAACATCCGCAAAATCAGGAATCGCCGCCCACAGGAGTCAGCTGTTGATCGAAAAGTCCATTGTCACAGAAAATAGTTCCGGAGGGATTTTACTCGAAAATTGCCAAGTCCGAATTGCGGAGAATAATATCCTCAACAACGGCGGGTGGGAGATCAAAGTGCTCGACAACAACCACCGGGCCCAAGCTGCCAGGAACTGGTGGGGCAATAATAATCCCAATAAAGATAAGATTATCGGCCCTGTTGCCATTCAGCCGGTTCTACCAGCACCGATTGAGTTTGAGGCTATGGATTAAGCAGATGTTGAGTGGAAGTTAAATACCTTTCATCCATAATCATTCTCTGCTAATCAGTGTTTAATTTACCCTTACCCGATGATGACGCCATCTGTTTTTCCACCCAGCTTTCCAGGTCCTTTAACACCCTCATGCTGTGGCCCAACAAAAAAAGTTTCATGCCGTCGTCACTTGTTATGATGCCGTTTTTTTGCGGTAATGCAGTCATATCCTGCCTCCGCTATCTATGAATTAAGGCCC
>JASFSK010000028.1:0-17086 GCA_050114455.1 Desulfobacterales bacterium
CCGGATAATTACCATGGATCTGCATGCTGGCCAGATCCAGGGTTTTTTTAACATTCCGGTCGACAACCTGTTTGCGGCACCGGTACTTATCGAATACATCCGGAACAATTTTAGAGACGAACTGGTCATTGTGTCACCGGATGCCGGTGGGGTGGAACGGGCCCGGGCCTTCGCTAAACGACTGAATGCGGAACTATCGATTGTCGACAAACGTCGCGATGCACCCAATCAAGCCAAAGCCATGGCTGTAATCGGAGATGTCACCAATAAAATTGCGGTGATTCTCGATGATATGGCCGACACCGCGGGCACATTGACGGAGGCGGCCGAAGCTGTTATTCAAGCGGGCGCCCGGGAAGTCCATGCCTGCTGTGCCCATGCAGTCCTCTCCGGACCGGCCATTGACCGCGTATCAAACTCGGCTCTTAAAAGTCTGGTGGTAACCGATACGATACCCTTGAAAGAGAATGCCGTTGAATGTGAAAAAATACAAGTACTAACCATCTCACAGCTCGTCGGTGAAGCGATTATCCGCAGTTATAGAGGAGATTCGGTTACTTCCCTATTTGTATAGTTTTACAGGGTTCAGAGGTTTAGGGTTCAATCCAGCCGCTGGCCTGACTGGTTGACAGGTTAGGCAAATAAAACCTTAGTTTCAAAAGAATCCATGGTCAAGGTAACCCTGAACGGGAACGCAGAATCTTCGAACCCAATAATTAGCGATTGATAGAATTGAGGAGTGTAAACATTTTGCCTTACAAAGCAAAATAGTAATTTTTGAGGTACAAAGGAGGTCATATCCTTGGAGCGAATAGAACTACAAACAACCGTAAGAAAATCCACCGGCAACAGCCCGGCACGTCGTCTGAGAAAGTCCGGCCATATACCCGCGGTGTTATACGGACCAAAAGCAACTCCGGTTCTGCTGTCTGTGAATACCAAAGAACTTGAACGAGTATTTAAACAGGGCAATGTTTTCCAGATTATCTTAAATCTTGTTATCCAAAACGGTAAAAAGGTCACGAAAGCAGCCATGGTCAAGGAGCTGCAGACCCATCCGGTATCCGGGCATTTTATTCATATCGATTTCTATGAGATTGACATGAAACGCCAGATCAATGTAATGGTTCCGGTCATCACCAAGGGCCAATCTGTGGGCGAGGAAAATGGTGGGATGCTGAATATTGTCCGCCGAGAACTTGAACTCTTGTGTCTGCCAGGCGATATTCCGGATGCCATCGAGATTGATGTCACCGATCTGGATATCGGTGACTCGATCCATATAGAGGATATACCGCTGGGCGAGAACGTCGAAATATCGGCGGATGTCAATTATACGGTGGTTACGGTACTCATGCCGAAGGTCGAAGAAGAGGTTGTTGAAGAAGAGGAGGCCGAACTCGAGGAAGGTGAAGCAGAAGAGGGCGAAGAGGCAAGCGAACCCGACGAATCCACCGAGGAGAAATAGTCTTAACGGCAGGCTGGACAGCCCGGCCCACAGTTGTGAACTCACACCAATGGGGGGCAAATCATCCAGCCTGCTTTTATACTGGGGCCTTCGCTTATCGGAAACGCACCCGAACATAAAACAAGAATGGTCGTCGGTCTTGGAAATCCCGGCCCACGCTATGATAATACCCGGCACAATGCTGGTTTTATGGTCGCTGACAAACTTTCGCGGGATTTCAATATTATTTTTGACAAAAAAAAATTTGACTGTGTATTTGGACGCGGATTCATCGAAGATGTTGAGGTATTTCTGGTAAAACCTCTGGCGTATATGAACCGTAGCGGGCCACCCGTTCAAAAACTGGCCCATTTTTTTCGTATACAAAGCGAGGCGTTGGTGGTCATCCACGATGACATCGACCTTGTTTTTGGAAGATTAAAAATAAAAGAGAAAGGAGGGCACGGAGGACACAATGGCATAAAATCGGTAATGGATGCCCTTGGCGGAGGCGATTTCACACGACTTCGTATTGGCGTCGGGCGTTCCGAGTTTGGGGATAGTGTGACGGATCATGTTTTGGGAAGATTTTCCCCGGAAAATGAAGAAATTTTGACCCGAATCATCGCAGGAGCCCGGGATGCCGTTGTCACGATTCTATGCAAAGGTAACAAAGCAGGTATGAACTTATTTAACGGTAAAGATCTTGCGATCACGGCGTAAACGAAAATCTATCATTTGGAGGACAGGATGAATTATTTATTACCGCTGATTTGTACACTGGTAGGAATAGCCGGTGTTGTTTTTTCACTTATTCTGGCGAGTTTGGTCAAAAGCGCTCCAAGCGGCTCCGAAAAAATGATCGACATTGCCAATGCCATCAAGACGGGGGCCATTGCCTATTTGAATCGTCAACTAAAAAGCATGGGCATTGCCGGAATCATCATATTTATTATTATTATCATTGCCCTTGGATTTAAGACCGCCCTCGGCTTCCTGGTTGGTGCTATCGCTTCCTTTGCCGCCGGCTATATCGGGATGCGGGTCTCGGTCATAGCCAATGTGCGCACTGCCGAGGCGTCCAAGGGGGGATTGGCCAAAGGCCTGTCCATGGCGTTTAGAGGCGGCGCGGTAACCGGCATGATCGTCGCCGGCCTGGCGCTGACGGCGGTCGCAGGTTTTTATACGGTATTGATTGCCAGCGGCACGGAAGTTAGGGAAGCCGTGATTGCCCTGGTGGCCCTGGGTTTTGGCGGAAGCCTGATATCCATCTTTGCCCGGTTGGGCGGCGGTATTTTTACCAAGGGTGCTGATGTCGGGGCCGATCTGGTGGGAAAGGTGGAGGCCGGTATACCCGAAGACGATCCCCGTAACCCGGCGACCATTGCCGACAACGTTGGTGACAATGTTGGAGACTGTGCCGGTATGGCGGCGGACCTATTCGAAACTTATGCCGTCACGGCGGTAGCAGCCATGCTGCTGGGGAATCTAATTTATCCCACACTCACCATTCCGACCGAATTCCCCCTCGTCCTTGGCGCCATTGCGATTGTTGCATCCATGATCGCTGTATTCTTTGTCAAATTAGGGCCAACCGAGTATATCATGGGCGCTCTCTACAAGGGTATGTTCGGCGCAGCCATTTTGGCCGGTATCGCCTTTTTGGTGGCCTGTACGACATCCTTTTCCAGTATCGCCGAAATTTCCGGTATGAAAATCTTCTTAGCCACGCTGGTCGGTCTGCTTCTGACCGTGTTGATTGTCATCATCACAGAGTATTACACCGGAATTCGCAAACCGGTTAAGTTGATTGCCGAGGCATCCACCACCGGACACGGCACCAATATCATCGCCGGTTTAGCCGTCAGTATGGAAGCCACTGCGCTGCCGGTTGTGACCATCTGCCTTGCCATTGGTGCTGCGTATGCGGCTGCCGGCCTTTATGGAATCGCCATGGCCGCCATGTCAATGCTATCCATGACCGGCATGGTCATCGCCATCGATGCCTACGGACCCATTACCGACAATGCCGGCGGTATTGCCGAAATGGCGGAAATGGACGAAAGTGTGCGGGCGGTGACCGACCCCCTGGATGCAGTGGGCAACACCACCAAAGCCGTTACCAAAGGCTATGCCATCGGTTCGGCCGCATTGGCAGCCCTGGTGCTGTTTGCAGCTTATACCCAGGAATTTATGCTGCACGGCGCTCAGGTGGAATTGAGTTTTGATCTGAGTGACGTCAACGTCCTGATCGGCCTTTTCCTCGGCGGATTGATGCCGTTTCTCTTTGCCTCGATCGCTATGCGTGCGGTGGGAAAAGCCGGCGGGGCGGTGGTAGACGAGGTCAGACGCCAGTTCCGAGACATTCCGGGTATTATGGAGGGGACCGCCAAACCGGACTATGCCAGTTGTGTTGATATCGTCACCAAATTCGCCCTGAGAGAAATGATCGTACCCGCCATCCTGCCCGTGATCGCCCCCGTGCTGGTCGGCCTGATTCTGGGGAAAATTGCCCTGGGCGGGCTGCTCATCGGCAGCATCATTACCGGGCTTTTCCTGGCTATATCCATGACCACCGGTGGGGCTGCCTGGGACAATGCCAAAAAGTATATTGAAGACGGGCATCTGGGCGGCAAAGGCAGCGATGCGCACAAGGCTGCCGTCACCGGCGATACTGTCGGCGACCCTTACAAGGACACCGCAGGACCTGCAATCAATCCCATGATCAAGATTCTCAACGTTGTGGCATTGTTGCTCGTGCCATTCTTACTGTAAACCCCTTCTATTGGTCACATAGATAGCAAAAGGATCGGCGTAGCCTCACGCCGATCCTTTTTTATTGATTGTTCTCAAGAAGTATGGTATAGGTACGCTGCTTGTTAACCTAATCAACCGATGAATGGGTGGGAATATGACTGAAAAAAAAGCAGCCGACCAGAACACTGTGAGCGCGAATGAAAACGACCATCAATTCCAAGTAGGGGACCTCGCGGTGTACCCCGCCCATGGTGTTGGGGAGATCCAGGCCATCGAGAGCCGGGTTGTCAATGGTGAAAAACATGATTTTTACATCATGAAGGTTCTCGAAAACGGCATGGTTATCATGATACCCACCAGAAACGTCGAATCCGTAGGGCTCAGAGACATTATCAACCAGAAAGAGATCCCCAAAGTATATGACGTCATGAAGGTCCGCACAGACGGGGTGCCAGCCCAAACCTGGAATCGACGTTATCGCGAATATATGGATAAAATCAAAACCGGTTCGTTATATGATGTCGCCGAGGTTTTCAGGGATCTATCTTTGCTGAAACTCACCAAGGATCTTTCGTTTGGCGAGCGCAAGCTGTATGACACCGCCCAAGTGTTATTGGTGCGGGAGCTTTCAACTGCAAAAAAGACAGACGAAGAAACCATTATTTCCGAAATAGAATCCTTTTTCGTTTCTGACAGTTTGGAAAATTAATTTTTCCCAGCAGCATGCCTGTTTATGGTGCTTTTACCATCCTTGCCACAGAGTCCGATCAGGGCAGACGTTTAGACGCTGTCGTCGCTGCTCACCGACCCGAATGTTCCCGTTCATTGGCAGTTCATCTAATTACCAACCTTGACATCGTTGTCGACAATCGAGCGAAAAAGCCGGGATACCGGGTAAAAGCCGGTGATAAGATCCATGGCAGAATTCCAGCTCCCGTGCAGGTCGACTATACGCCTGAACCCATCCCACTTCACATTTTGTATCAGGACAGCCATATTGTGGTGTTAAACAAACCTGCAGGCCTGGTTGTCCACCCTGCACCCGGCCACAGCAGTGGCACATTGGTCAATGCTCTGCTGTACCATTGTCCTGATTTGGCAGGTATCGGCGGTGAGATTCGACCCGGAATTGTTCATCGACTCGACAAGGACACCTCCGGAACCATGGTGGTGGCAAAACATACCCCAGCACTTGAAAATCTGGCCAAACAATTCAAATCCCGCACTGTTCAAAAGATCTATCTGGCCCTCGTTTTTGGTGAATTTCGTGAAGACAAGGGGTCTATCACTTTTCCTATCGGCCGTCATCCGGTTCATCGAAAACGAATGTCGACCATCACCAAAAAAGGACGTACTGCGGAAACATTTTGGCGCATTCACAAACGATTCCAAGGTATTACCTTGATAGAGCTGATATTGAAAACCGGTCGAACCCATCAAATTCGCGTTCATTGTGCCACAATCGGCCATCCGATTGTTGGAGATCAGACGTATGGATCCCGCAAATGGCTTGCCAGAGACAGGGTCAAGGCAGTTCCGGGGCTGTCATCTTCAACGGTGGCCCAGATAAAATCGATACCCAGACAAATGCTGCATGCCTGGCGTCTGGGCTTTGTCCATCCTGATACGGGAGAAAACCTGATCTTTGAATCGCCGATGCCAGAGGATATGATGGCGGTCATTGAGAAGTTAGCGGCTGAAGGGCAAAAGACATAGAGCGAATACCAAACTTTGCGGATAAATTGCAATTCTTTACATCAGGAGATTTGGGATGAAAAAAGAGCAGGGAAACCTGGCTATTCAGCGATTTGTTTCCACAGCTGGCAAGAACCAATATCTGCTTTATAGCGCCGGTGAAGCCGCTGCTATCGATATTTCAGACGCGTATGATGAAGTGATTGATATCCTTGACAATAAGAAATTTCAACTCAGATATCTGTTAATTACTCATGCGCATAAACGCCACATCGAGGCCTTGCCGGAGCTGAAAAGACAATATGGTGGAACTTTTTGTCTTCATGAATATGAATATGAGCTTCTCAAAGAATCAGACAGCAAGATGGAGCCTGACCGGTTTTTGCAAGATAAAGAACTTTTGAAACTGGGAAACATTGAAATTGAAGTGCTTTTGACTGCCGGTCACACCAAAGGGCATGTCTGTTTTTATGTCAAAGAAGACAATGCCCTTTTCAGCGGCAGCTCATTTCTGAAACGGGGATACGGTAAAATCTGGGGCCCCAAAAGCATGTCGTTGATGCTTTTTAGTTTAAAACGTCTTAGTTACAATATTCCACCGCAAACAACCATCTATACCGGAAGCGGAGATTTGACGACCATGGGTAACGAAGGCTGGATTCAATGCCTGAGGTCTGCTTGAGTTAATCATGCTGACACCGCAGCAAGAAAACTACATTTTAACCCATGCCTATGTCCCGGAGCACTCTGTCCGATTGATGACAAGTCTGTCCGGGGGGGAACCCTTTCTTATCGATGACTATTTTTGTTGCTGCAAAGACGATTGGATCATTTTCATCGGGTATCCTCTTCAAAACGAGTTCAGTTGCGAAGACTTCGAAGCGGCACTGGATAAGGTACTAAAAGAATTCAGGGCCGGGCGCATATCCCTCATTGCACCGGAACTTCCATCGCGTTTGATTTCACGCTGTCGGGAACAAGACAGCGACACCTATTATACGCTAGACATCCGGCATCCTGTCATCAGAAGCCCAGTAAAGCGCAACCTAAGAAAGGCCGGACGATTGTTAGCCGTTGAGCGTGCCGCTCATATGGGAGAGCCTCATGACCAACTGATGCAGGAATTTCTATCGAGGGCTTCCCCGCCTGCGCGGGTTGAAGAACTCTTCTGGAAAATGCCGCAATACGTTGCATCGGCCCAGGATGCATATGTTATAAATGCCTGGGGCTCTCAGCAGATCTTAGCGGCTTTTTATGTGGTGGATCTTGCTGCCAAAGATTTTGCCAACTATCTTATCGGCTGCCATTCAAAAAGGAACTATATTCGGGGAGCATCGGACCTGTTGTTGTCAGAGCTGATCAAAATGAGCACAGAGTATGGCAAAGATTATATGCATTTGGGGCTTGGGATTAATCGCGGTATACGGCGGTTCAAGGAAAAATGGGGGGCCAGACCCACGATCCGCTATGAAATGTGTGAAATGGTACCAAAAAAGCCGTTGATGTTGGAAGTTTTCAGGGCCATGCGGAAATTGGGAAGTCGCTGACCGTTTAAAGCGAAATTGAATATTGAAGATTGATGGTTTCGCAAAAAGTCTCAAATCATCAACTTTTGGGTATTATGTTTTTCACTCGATCCAATCAAAAAGAGCTTAAAATGATCTGGGAAGTGGTCAAAGACCACAAAAGATCCCATCTTATCGGTACCGCCCACTTTGCCCCATATAGTTTTAAAGCCTCGCTGCAAGGTTGCCTGAAAAACGCCGATGCCGTCATGTTTGAAGGCCCGCTGGATCCGGATAGCATGGCCAGGGTCGTAAACCACGGCATCGACCGCCAGAGCAGTTATCATATTTTTGACGATCTTGACCGGCAAAGCATCTCTAAAATCACCCGGGAACTTGAACCGCGATGCCGAGGCCGTAACTCATTTTTTATACTTGATCTGCGCAAATTCAAGGTGCAAAATCCGTTGTACGAAATGGTGAGGGGCATGAAACCCTGGCTGGCTTTTTTTACGATCTGGTCAAATTATCTGAAAAAAAACGGTTGGAAATATTCGGTTGATTTAGAAGGGTACGCCCTAGCCGAGGGCCTGGGCAAGCCAATCGCGTTTCTGGAGACCATCGAGGAGCAGATTAATGTACTTGAAAATCTTGACCGTGATCGGATCGTCGATTTTTTAAAGCGAGTTGACCAGTGGCATGAATTGGCGCAAGACTATGCCAGGGCTTATTTGACCGCTGATCTGAAATCAATGAAATCAAAGGGACTCCGGTTTCCAAGCCGACATCATACTGTTATCGATCATCGGGACAATATCTTTTATGAAAGAATGCTCGAATATTTTGAACAGGGTAACGCAGTTGCCTTCGTCGGTGCTCCCCACGTGCCTGGCGTGAGCAAATTGCTGCATGAGGACGGCTATCGGATTAAGGGCCCCGAGATTCCGGCGCGCCGGAGGCTGTGAGAAAGCTGTTGCAGTGAGCTTTTTACTTGTGTTTAAGATGGATAGGCCGCAATGCAAAGAGCAGAGGGCATGGCGCACAGGGCAAAGGGCGGTAGGCATCGGCCTGAGGGCATGTAAAAGAATTTGGAAGGCGGCCCCGCCGTCTTCCAAATCCTTTTATGCTTTTACAATCAGGTACATCAAATATCCCACATAGCAGGTTAACAGAATAAACCCGTCCCGACGACCTACGGTAAAATTTTTTCTCATCATCAACCATGGCAAAAAACTGGTCATCATCATGACCAGATAGTCGATCCACAGCCCGCTTGCGATAAATCCGCCTGGAATTGGAATCGGGCGCACCAGTGAGGCGGCTCCAAGTACGCTCATAATATTGAACACATTGCTGCCGACCAGGTTTCCGATGCTGATATCCATTTCACCCCTGATGGCAGCCACCACCGAGGTGGCCAATTCCGGCAGAGAGGTTCCAAAGGCAACGATGGTCAGACCGATAAATTTTTCGCTGACACCCAGTATCGTCATGATGATTACAGCGTTGTTCACCACAACCTGGGCGCCGCCCACCACTCCGGCGATACCCGCGGCAATCATTAGTATTTGTTTGGGTCTGGAGCTAACAAAACCGATATCTTCCAATTCGGATTCAATTTCGGTTGCTCCGACCGTCTCCTTCTTCGCCAAGTAATAGTTCATACAGGTATAGAGAATAATTCCGATAAAAAGGGTGGCACCCTCAAAGCGGCTGAGTTTAGAGTTGAATGTCAACAGCAGAAGATACAAAGAGATTGCCAGCATGATTGGAATGTCACGCCTGACGACGATCGGATTGCTTTTTATCGGATGTAATACTGCCGATAGTCCGAGCACAAGAGCGATGTTACAGATATTGCTACCGATGACGTTGCCCACCGCGATCATGCTCTTGCCCTTAATAGATGAAACCAGGCTGACCACCAATTCCGGAGCTGAAGTGCCGAAGGCCACTACTGTTAATCCGATGACAATCGGAGTGACGCCCAAACTGCGAGCCAGACTGGAAGATCCCTTGACGAGCCATTCCGCTCCGAAATATAGCAGCCCAAACCCAATCAAACATAGCGCGATATTGTAAATCATATCCTGAATATTAGAAGAGACCTTCTAATGTGTCAAGGATATAAAACAACTGAAAAATGACAGAATACTTTACTTCTTGATCATTCGAATACATTTTTGCTTGCAATTATGGCTCTTCTTTAATAATGAACTAGAGAAGAATGGAATCCAAGCCAAATGGCTGGCTGGCTGGCTTTTGTCATTCTTAATTTCATACTGGAATGCTTCAAACCAGAAGATTATCCTTATTAAACTCAAATTGAAGGAGGTAAATCTTATGGCCAACGGAAATGATAGGATGTCCGCATTACAAAACGAAGACTGGTGGGCCTGTTTTATCGGCTGGTTCATTTTGCTCATCGCAATTCTTGGGGTTCATGAAGTTGCGGCTGGAAAGTGGGCGGTATCCATCCTGCCAGCAGCGCCCAAGCTGGGAAAATGGACCGAATTATCCGCGGCCTTTCCCAAGGGCTTCGGCGCCACTCTTGGGACTGGTTTTGTCATGTGGGCCTTCATATGTGTTCTGACCCTAATCGCCGGCTACTTCTTAAAATTCGATCTCAAAGGTTATATTCCTGGTTTTCTGATCATCTTCATTATTGCATTTGTCTCGATGGTGATCGCCAAACAGGCATTTATTGCCAAATGGGGAATTTCCTATGTGCTCTTTGCCCTGGCAATTGGTCTGATCATCAGCAATGTCTTCAAGGTGCCCAAAATCCTCAAATCAGCCGGCCAAACCGAATTCTTCGTTAAAATCGGTCTGGTCTGTATGGGCGCCACCATCATGTTTTCCGTGGTTTTAAAAGCCGGCGTTTTCGGAGTGGCCCAAGCGTTGCTGGTGGCAACGACGGTATGGTTCGGGACTTATTACATCTGTCGGGCGTTTAAAGTATCTGAACGCTTCAGCAGCATTATTGCTACGGCCAACGCCATTTGCGGCGTATCCGCCAGTATCGCGGCTGGCGGTGCCGTACAGGGTGATCCCAAGGAAGTCAGCTACATGGTTGCCTGGGTGCTGGTGTGTGCAGTGGTACTCATCATCATCATGCCGCCGATCGCGGTATGGCTGGATTTACCGACCAACATGGCGGGCGCATGGCTGGGCGGTGTCATCGACAATACCGGCGCGGTGATTGCTGCCGGAGAGGTTTTGCGGGATGCGGAAGGTAACTCCAGCGCAGCGGCGGTAAATGCCGCGGCTGTCGTTAAAATGGCCCAGAATGTGCTCATCGGCATCGTTGCTTTTTTGATGGCGCTGTGGGCCACCATGGGCCTCGAGAAAAAGGAATCCGGTGAAAAACCATCCTTGATGGAAGTCTGGTATCGGTTCCCCAAATTTGTGATCGGGTTTATGGTTGCATCTCTGGTGGTTTCTTTTCTGGTGGAGCCGGTCTGGGGTGCCAAAGCCGCCAAGGCCGCCGGCAATGCATGCAAAAGCTACCGAAGCTGGATGTTTGCCCTTTGTTTTGTCTGCATCGGTTTAGAAACCGATTTTAAAGAGCTGGTTTCAGTGGGCGGTGGTCGCCCGGCCATCGCGTACTGGCTGTCCCAGACGGCCAATGCGGTTTGGACATTATTCATTGTGTGGATTTTGTGGTCCGGAACCTTTTTTACCCCAGCCATTCTTCCTGATTGATAAAAAAATGGAAGGTGTTCCATCGTGGAATGCCTTCCACCCCGCCTTTTGATGCTGCTGCAGTCTGCTCAAAACCAAATCTTCTACGAAAACTATTCCCCAATTTATTGACACAAATTGAAATTCGATGGTATGCCCTTAGGAAAAGGGAAATTTGATTATGAAAAAATACGACATCATTGAAGCTGCCGAACGGCAGTTTGCCAGAGAAGTCACACTGGGTATTATCGTTACACGCCCGCTAACGGCATGGCATTACCTTATTCCAGGTTTTTTTATAATTGATTTTCTGCGGCGGGGCAGTGCAATTAGGCGATTTACAAAACAATATATGTACCCCCGCAAGCTGGCAATGGATTCGGCCGAGGTCCAGATGCGGTCGGGTAACCTTAAAATCATACAACCTGAGCTGGAAGACAATCTCAGACACTGGCTGGAATCGCAGAGATTCTATTTTCCGGATCTGGTGCAGGCCTATGTTGTGCTGGTTGATGTTTTGAAAGCCCATTATCTTAAGCTGTTAGAGGCGGAAGGCGATACTTTTTATCTATTAATAGCGCATGCCTATCAACATCGCCATAATTTTAAAGACGTTGTCGAGGCAATTTCAACTGCCGAGAGTGAAGTAGATCGTCTGGTAATCAAACAATTGGGGGCTGATGAGAACCTTAAGGAGAAAATAATTGCCGAACATCAGCAGATTGCCAAACGAAGACAGAAAATCCTGGAAGAAGTGTTTTAACCGTCCTTCCAGCATTCCAATGGCAAAAAATCGAGATATACTGAGGAAAGCTTAACGCCGATAACTTCTGTATTTATCCTGTTGGAGCTGAAAAGTGCCTACTGGTCTGAAAAAAAAATATAACTTTATATATAAATATGAACGCACAGTTGGCAATGCGGTAGCCTTGAGGGTTATCGAGTCAAAGCCGATCGGTGTCTGGGAATTTTTAATTCCGGTGGTTTTTATTTTGCATTTTATGCGTAACAAGCAATCCCGTGAAACATTTATCCAAAATTACCTGTTCACCAAACGACATGCCCTGGATGCGGGCTTTAAAATGCTTAAAAAGGGATGCAGTCGCGAAGATGTTAAAACCGGATTCAAAGAGAAGACCCGGGCTCTGTTGACGGCTCATGAAACCCAGAGAATTTACTCGGATACCATCCGCCAACAGCAGATTAAGGAGGTTGACCTGCTGATTGAACACTACGGCAGACTTTTGAACGCGGAAGGGGATTATTATGATGATCTGGCGCGCAACGCCTATGGTAATCGACAAAATTACCTCATCTTCCACGAGCAGTTAAAATCAATTGAAAAGAAAGTGTCCGACGCTGCACGGCAAACCTTGGGATCAAAGACCGATGCTGAAGCGCTGCTGAGAATTGAAAATGCGACTGAAAACATCAGGCAATCTCGGATCGCAAAAATTTTTGAATTTTAGAACACCCTATCAATGTTGGTTCGGATCTTATTTGCCGGTTTACAATATTGTTTGTAACCACAAAATACACGAACCACTCAAAATATATGTGAATAAGAGTTTTATTCTGTGGTGTCTTTTTTGTTTTTGAAGTGGATTTAACACTTGCGAATAAAAAGCATCGGCAAAATGCTTGACGATCAAGAACGTAGATGGATCTATCAACGTGCCTATCTCCCGGAACATCTACCCGATTATGTCGGCGCGGTTTCGGGCGCCGAGCCGTATTTAGATCAAAATTATCTATTTTTCATCGATAAAAAACATCTCATTTTCAATGGTTTCCCGCTCGATCCCGAGGCGCTTCCGCCTGCACGGATTTATGATGCGGTTTGTGACCGGTTCCAGCCGAAAACCTCGGCCGTAATTGCTCCGAATATCTGGCTGTCGGCCCAATGCTACAGCCAATTGATTTCTGATACATATTATCGACTCGATTTGCCTTTGACGACAATTAAAGGGGCCGTCGCATATATGTTAAGACGCGCCCGAAGAGAGCTGCAGGTCACGCAAGGCAGTTTTGGCAAGGAACACCAGAAGTTAATCAAGGCATTTATTGCGAAACATCGCTTTAGCCGTCGGCAAAAATACCTGTTCAAACAAATATCTCAATATCTAAAAATCAGCAGTAGTGCCCTGCTACTGGAGGCTCGCAAAGGAAAAAAACTTGCGGCATTTAACATCATTGATTTAGGGTCCGCCGAATTTGCATTCTATTTATTTAGTTTTCGATCGAGTAAGCTGAATGTTCCGGGTGCTTCGGATTTGCTTTTTCTCGAGATGGTGAATCTGGCTCAACTCGAATCTAAAAAGGCTGTCAATCTTGGTTTAGGGGTGAGGGCCGGCATACGCCGTTTCAAGGAGAAGTGGGGTGGGGCACCTTTTTTGGACTATTTCTCAGCCTCGGTGGATAGAAGACAGGTCGATATCGGAGCGCTGGCGAAGAAACTGTGAGTGAAATCTTACTTTATTGGCTCGGCATAAATTTCGTCGGCAAATTTCAGTCTGATTGTGCGGGTTGTTGATCGAATTTTATCAAACCACAGCCGCCGCTCTTTTTTGGTGCCCTTCCGCATGGTTGAAATTGCCGCCTGGATGACCTCTTCCTCTACTTTTTGAAGCTTGTTGAGGAAGTTCAGATAACTGCCTTTTGATGTGTATTTTACTCTGATTGCATCGGTGTAGCTTGTTGGGTTCGAACTTAATAAATCAAGATAGTGGTCAATTAAAAAATCAATTTCTCTCAACTGTTTGCTTCGAATTTTGTCGGTATAAAATCCTTTTTTTTCTTTGTTCAAAATGTCGCCTGTTTTAATTTCTATCTGCCGGAACTCCCAGGCGCGGTCTTTTCCCTGATGGATGTTCTTGCTGGCTTCGAGTGCAAATCGTTTCGTGAAAAAAAGATTTTTTCGAAGTACATGTATCCGCTTACAGTAGCCGATGGTGTCGTAAATAAAAAAGGGAAAGACAATGACTCTCCATTTGAATTTGGATTTATGGATGTCGATGAGTGCGGTTGAAATTTGGCGTGTCTGATTAATTTCGTGCTTTTTTATTGCTTTGAGAGATGTCATAGCAAAACTGAAGATTCCAGATTCGAAGGTAAACCATTGGAAATCAATCGCCAAATTGTTAAATGGATACAAGGCGTTGCAATGCGCTTTTCTTGATCAATTATTTTGGTTCACACCCCGGTGCCCTCACCATCATGACCGGTATACAAGATGTCCGTACGATCCGTTCGGCCACGCTGCCCATAACCCAGCGACTGATGCCTGAACGGCCATGACTGGCAATCACAATGAGATCCACACTATTTTCCTTGGCATAGTCCGCCAGCATGTTGGCAGGACTCCCCTCAAGTACGGTAAATTTATTAAATGTCCCGGAACTGTTCAAACTGTCCGCTATCTTTTCCAGGTATGCTTGGGCAGCTTTTTTGCGATTCGTTTCCAACCGGTGTCGATCTTTCTCAGTGAAACCAAACCCGCCCTGAGCAGGAACACTTGCAGGCAGCTGAACCGGATTCACGACCCGCACCAAATCTACTTCCTTTGATTTGAAAGCGGAGATGATAGCCGCTACATGCGGCATCACACATTCAGCCAGATCCGAGCCGTCCAGCGGCACCATGATTTTGTCATACATAGGAATCCTCCTGTTTAAAACGGTAAAAGCTGAAAGATCGACCACACCTTTTGGTTTAACAAATATAATAATTACAACGGAGGCATGTCAATGCCGAAGACAGGGAGAAAGCAGAGGGTAGATGACAGGCAGCCCAGGCAGGGAAGCTACGGGGTCTGGTGGCTGT
Source organism: Desulfobacterales bacterium (assembly GCA_050114455.1). Classification (GTDB taxonomy): domain Bacteria; phylum Desulfobacterota; class Desulfobacteria; order Desulfobacterales; family JAFDCJ01; genus JAFDCJ01. Next base: position 14,911 of record JASFSK010000028.1, read on the forward strand.
GAACCAAAATGAATCGATATTCTTCAATCGTCAATCGACTTTCGTTGTTCCTAAACCATTCCTTTGAATGCCAGAAATGTCAGCGAGAGGATGCCGGCAGTTACCAAGGCAATGGAGGTATCTTGTAACGGCCGGGGAACCCGGGCGACCAGAATGCGTTCCCGCACGCCGGCGAAAAGAATCAAGGCCAGGCCGAAACCCACCGCGTATGCAAAAGATGCCACCAGGGCTTGTATAAATGTGTATTCTTCATTGACATTGATCAGGCATGCACCCATGACGGCGCAGTTGGTGGTGATCAGCGGCAGGAAGATACCCAGGCCGGCGTAAAGCGCCGGAATACTCTTTTTTAAGAACATCTCGACAAACTGGACCAGGGAGGCGATTACCAGAATAAATGCGACAGTGCGCAGGTATTCGAGGTTAAATTTTACCAGAAAAAATGTGTTGGTCAACCAGGTGATGATACCGGCCATCACCAGGACGAAGATGACCGCCATTGCCATACCGACGGCGGTTTCCATTTTTTTGGATGTCCCCAGGAAAGGGCAGTTTCCCAGGTACTGGGCCAGCACAATATTGTTGATTAGAATGCAGCTGATGGTAAGGACAATTAAATCACCCATGGATGTCTCCTATTTTTTCCCGACCAAATTCATGAAACACAACATCAGTCCAAGGGCCATGAAGGCACCGGGCGCCTCGATCATAAATGAAAAGGGTTGATATGAAGGGCCAAATATCTGGATCGGTGTTACCCAGAATGTCAGCGCGCCGGTACCCAGCAATTCACGGAAAGCAGCCAGAGCCATCAAAGACAATGTGAATCCGACCCCGATCCCCAGCCCGTCCAGCAGGGATCGAACCACACCATTTTTAGAGGCGAACGCTTCGGCACGGCCCAACACGATACAATTGACGACAATCAAGGGGATGAATATTCCGAGTTTGAGAAAGAGCGGGTAGGCAAACGCCTGCATCACCAACTCCACAACAGTGACAAAGGTCGCGATGATTACAATATAACAGGCAATTCTAACCTTTGCCGGTATGACTTTACGCAAAGAGGAAACCAGCAGATTCGAGCAGACCAGGACGAAAGTAGTTGCGACCCCCATACCGATTCCATTTTCAACCGATTTGGTTACCGCCAAAACAGGGCAGAGACCGAGTACCAGCCGAAAAGGCGGTACTTCATCCCAAAGCCCTTTAACAAATTCCTGCGTGAGAGATTTCGCCATCTAGTTCACCTTATTATTTTACGCCCTTCATTTTTTCGGTAATTTGAGATTTAAGTTTCTGGTATATGCTATCTGCATCCGTAGCTGCCGTCGATACAGCCCGAGATGTAATCGTGGCTCCGCTGATGGAATTGATAGAGCCGCCATCCGCTGTGACTTTATACGGCGTTTCTAATGGAAGTCCTGCAAACTGGGCTGCGAAGCTCGGATCGCTTTTCGCTTTGGCCCCCATACCGGGTGTTTCTGCATGGGTTGTCACGCCGACGCCTATCAAGGAATTATCTTTGGTGTCGATACCGACCATCAAGCCGACTTCGCCGCCGTAGCCTTTGCCAGAAGTTTCAAAGGCAACCCCCCGGGGTTCACCTTCGATGACTCCGACAAAAAACGTCCTTTCGATGTCGCCATCCTTGATATTGAACCGGTCTTTGATGGGGTCATTGGTGGCACCTTCGAAAATTGAACGGATTGCCGGTCCCTTAACAAATTCAAGTACCTGATTATCAATGCGTTCCTGGGTGTTGTTTCTCAGATAGGCCAGCACACCGCCTGAGAAGAAGCTCAGGATAGTCAGAACAACCACCATTTTTATCATTTCACGCATTTTATACAACCTTTCCCAAAGCTTGCGGTCTGATCTTGTCCAACAGCGGATTGACAAGATTGATGACCAAGATGGCCAAAATCACGCCGTCGATGTAGGCGCCGATATTACGAATCAAAACAGTCATTATGCCGCCGACAATTCCATAAATCAGCATCGGTATTGTATTTACCGGAGAGGAGGAATCATCGGTAGCCAGGAAGAACGCACCTATCAGTGTGTAACCGGATAAAATGTGAATGCCGGGTTCGACAAATCTGACAGGATCAATCACGTTGAACAGTAAGGCCGTCATATAGACGCCGACCAGAAACATGATGGATATTTCCCA